>NZ_KV832073.1:89378-119563 GCF_001837335.1 Streptococcus sp. HMSC066F01 | reverse complement strand
CTTAGTCACTGTTGGAGTATAAGTCGCAGTGACTTCTGTACCGTTCTTATCCACGCGTTTAACCATTACTGGATCTGGTGTGCCAACGTACTTCTTATCTGGCGTAAAGGTGATAGAACCATCAGAATTGATGCTGTATTCACCTACACCCGGAACGGTCTTCGTTGACTGACCATCTTCGAAAGTCATTGGTTTTGTATCATCCAGTGGAACAGCTGGATCGCCTGCTGTAAAGGTTGGCTTACCACTTTGTGGCTGTCCTTGCAGACCAGTTGATGTATCATTTGTACTTGTTGGAGTGACTTTAGTCACTGTAGGTTGATATACTGCTTCGGCAGTAGAACCATTCTTATCTGTCACACGGAGGGTTGCAGGAGTTGGCGTTCCATAGAAATCAGGTGCTGGTTGGAAGCTAATATCCCCATTCGGTTGAACAGTATAAGTTCCTTGAAGTTTACCGCTAGCATCATGTACTGGTAAGCTGTTACCTTGTTGAACTTGTCCATCAACCACAAACTGTGGACCTTCTGGTGCAAATGGTACAGTCTCATTTTGTCCATTGATAGTTGCTTGACCAGGAGTAAAGGTAAGGTGGCTATCTTGTTTTTGACCCTGGAGTCCAGTAGTCTCTGCTCCTTGCCCTGTTGGAGTTGCAGCCTTAACAACCGCTTGATAGGTAGCTGTTACTTCTGTTCCGTTCTTATCTACACGCTTAACAGTTTCTGCAGTTGGACGTCCAGAGTAGCCAGGAACTGGTTGGAAAGTAACGCGACCTGTACTATCCACCTTATAAGTTCCAACGCCAGGAACCTCTTTCGTTGGCTGACCGTTGTCAAAAGTTGGTGCAATTGATTCATCAATTGGAATACGGTTATCACCTGGAGTGAAGACCAAGTTCCCAGATTGCTCTGCACCTTGAATACCTTCAGAACTTGCGTTTTGGGATGTTGGAACAACTCGGGTAACAGTTGGTTGATAAGTGGCAAAGTGATCATTACCACTTGCATCATTTACTTTTAATTTAATCGGATCAACAGTTCCTACAAATGATTTATTTGGGGTAAAGGTTACTCGACCCGTAGTTGGATCTAGGTTAAAGGTACCAACTTCTTTACCACCTGATGTTGCAGGAATACTAGTTCCTGAGATAGGTTCTCCGTTTCCATCCAAGAAAGTAGCAGGATTACTTGCAGATGGTTGAACCGGTGTGTTAGCTGGATTCCCATCAGTAAATAAAATATCTTTTACTTGCGGTAAACCTTGAGCATCAGTTGAACGATGTTCAGTAAAATCAACTACAGTAGGAACATAACGAGCATCCATAGAATTTAGAGGTTGGTTGACAACAGGCTCTGAATTATTTTTTGCAGTCCATTCTGTGCTTGCACCATTGCTATCAAAGCGACGGATGTTAATACCTGATGTAGTCCCAACGTATCCAGCTTTCGGAACGAAGACAACATCAACATTGTCACCATTTGGCGTCACCTTGTAACGTCCTTCTGCTGTTGTATACCAACCTTCTGCATCTGCTGTTAATTCACGTCCGTTATTATCTAAAACGACAGGCGCCTTATTAGTATCAATGGTTGTTCTAGCATTCTCGTCCTCTTTAGAATAACCACGAGGTGTGAAGGCTAAGCTTGTTTGTTGTTGTTGATCGCGTAAGCCCTTTGTTTCCTTCTTCTCACCTTTTGGTGGATAAGTAAGGTTAACTTGTAAGTCTTCAACTTCACCACTAAAGGCTGTGCCAGTCGGTTTCTCGATATCACCTTGGTTCAAAGCAATACGAACACGCATTCCTAGCTTCTTAACGTTATCATCGTTCATAGGTGGGTGATTTCTAAAAGTAACGGTATAGTCGCCTTCATTTGTTACTTCTGTAAAATCACTAGCTTCATTCTCATCAAATTTACCGTTATTATTGAAATCAATCCAAGCTCGAACATAAGCTTTTTCATTTCCATTAGCTGAAGCATGGAAACGAAGCGAATAATCACCATCACGAAGACGATCTGCTTGGAATAACTCATGAGTCTTACCAACTAAGTCTGCTGGTAAAAGCTGATCAATCCCTTCATCAGCATGATCTGTACTATCATCATGGGTCCAATCATTACCTGACGTAGTATCAATATCAGCAGGTTTTCGACCAAGGTAAGGTTGTGGATTTTGTGCTCCCGTAGCAGCATTGTAACCAGAAATAGTGTGAACTGCATTTCCATAACTTTCAGGAGCATCTCCAGTATCTACAACCATGAAACCAATCATAGCAGCTTGCTGACCAGAAGATGCAATATAAATTCCAACTTCTGATGCTTCACGAGTCATCACAATTGGCACAGTATGGTCTTTAGAAGTGTTTGGACCAAATACTTGTGAGCCTAAGCCACCTGTTCTTTGATCAGGATTTGTAAATTTTGTCCAGTCAATCGTTGGAATCGTTGCATTGTCACCAATATACTGACCAAGTCGATTAGGATTCATTGGTGCGTAGGTATCTGTAATCACTTTACCTTGTGGTGACACACGTTTCCATTCAGCTAAATGTTCCCATCCTTTACCATTGGTCGTAAAGATAGCATATTCACCTGGGTTTGCTTCTTCTCCATCCGCCATAACCACTGTGGCCTTAACAGGCTTGTTTAGATATGTTGCTTCAACCTTAAACTTCACTCCATAACTTGCACCATTCTTAGGAACCTGCAATTGGGTTCTACGTCCATTAGTATCAATTCCCTGCTCACGAAGAGATGTCCATTGGTTCATAGGAGCACCAATGATTTTTGGTCGTGCAGAGTCGCCCTCTTTAACTTGGCGATTATAGTCTGCAGGCACATATCTAAACCAGGTGTTTTTAGCATCAGGATCATAACTATTTTCATAAGAAGTTCCTGCTACACGATCACGATAAATCTCAGTTGAGTGGAAAGGTTTTAGTTCCGTAACTGTTAATTTAACGACATATCCTGGAGAAATTTCCTTCTCATAAACACTACCTACTTTAAGAGAACCGTCAGTATCAAGTCCTTTAAATGCCTGACTATCACCAAAATCTAACCAGTTAATTTGCTTAACTAGATCCGCAGGGCGTTTCTTTTCGGAATCTGCTAAAGTTGGTTTTTCAATTGTGTTGTTAGGATCTCCATCACGTAAACCAGTAGGTGTAGCATCTCGACGTGCTCGGCGAGAACGTGTAGGTTGCGTAGCCTCCCTAGTCTCTACTGGTTGTTCTACAGCTCTTGAAGCACTTACAGTTTCTGAGCTAGCTTCAGTTGAAGCTGAATTGGCACTCTCTGCAGGCTTCATTTCTGTAGGAGCAACTGGCTTCTCAACTGAAGGTTGAGGCGATTCAGAAACAACTGGCTGTTCATTCTTTGGTTTCTCAATAGACTCTGAAGCTGAGTTTGCAGGTTTACTATTTTCAGCGGATTGAGGAGCCTCAGTAGCTGAAGCAACTAAAGTAGTTGCAGGTTTTGGTGATGTCTCAGAGTTTGCTGGTGCTGTAGAAGTTGCTGATGGTTCAGCAAGATCCGTTCGAGAAATCTCATTTTGGACACCAGAAGCGCTTGTTTCATCAGCGCTAACCTGAGACGTCACTCCCAATAGAACCAAGGTAGACAAGAGTACAGAACAAACACCCACGTTTAGTTTCCGAATAGAAAACTTACGAAGATGTGGATTAAATAATTCTTTTCCCATTAGAATCTCCTAAAATTATTTTTTAAGATATTATACATTATTTTTAATGATTTAGCTACTAAATTATCCTAGAATAATAACTTTTTTTCTATTAAATAAGCAAAGCTTTTAAATATTATTATATTGAGCGTTCTTTATGTTTGTTTTTAGGAATATTTATATTAATGTTTTATCTCTCAAATAAATTATTTTACAAACTAAATTAACCTTTCTTAGAATATAATAAAAAATTCCTGCTATTTATAAAGCATCAAAGAACCACTCACTCCAAAGAGCAAGTGGTTCTTATACTTTTTATTTTTCAAGCAAGCTGAGCGCTTCAGCATCCGCAATAATCGTCACATCAGGGTGATTTTGCAGACTACTTGCTGGTAGACTCTCAGTCACTGGTCCAGACACTGTTCCGGCAATAGCTTCTGCTTTTGATTCACCGTAAGCAAAGAGAATAATTGACTTGGCATCCAAGATGTTTTTAATCCCCATTGAGATAGCTTGGGTTGGAACGTCTTCAATCTTGTCAAAGAAGCGAGCATTGGCTTCGATAGTAGACTGGTCCAGCTCTACAAGGTGTGTTTGACTGTCAAATGGAGTACCAGGTTCATTAAATCCGATATGTCCATTGCGACCGATTCCCAAGATTTGCAAATCAACAGGATGGTCAGCCAAAATTTGGTTGTAGCGTTCAACTTCTTCTTCAGCATTATCCTTAACACCACGTGGCAAGAAGCTTTCCTTAAATGGTTTTTGGTTAAACAGGTTTTCTTGCATGAAGTAACGGTAAGATTGTGGATTGTCCCCATCAAGCCCTACATACTCATCAAGGTTCACACTGGTTAGATTTGAAAAATCAAGGTCACTCTCAACGATTTCTTTGTAAAACTCAAGTGGACTACTTCCTGTCGCAAGTCCCAATGTTTGAGCGCCATTGGCTAATTTTTCCTTCAAAATCTCAAAAGCAACTTTTCCACCTTCGACTTGGTTTTCAACTTTAATAACTTTCATCTTTTCATCCTCCGTTTTAATCTATATTTATTATATGGTATAGACCAATTTTTGTCAAGTGAAAACGATTTAATTTCTAAAAAAAGAGCGTCCAAACTTGAAACGTGTTATAATGGATAGGATTAGAACTTAGAAAGAATGAACAGATATATGAATACAGCTGATTTTGATTTCCACTTGCCTGAGGAATTGATTGCCCAAACACCCCTTGAAAAGCGAGATGCCTCCAAACTCCTCATCGTCAATCGTGAGACGAGAGAAATGCAGGATAAACACTTCCACTCTATTATCGACATGCTGGAACCAGGTGATGCCCTTGTCATGAACGATACTCGCGTTCTCCCTGCCCGCCTCTATGGTCAAAAGGAAGAAACTGGAGGCCATGTGGAGCTTCTCCTACTCAAAAATACCAGTGGAGATGAGTGGGAGGTTCTCGCCAAACCTGCCAAACGCCTCAAGGTCGGGACTCGTGTCAACTTTGGTGATGGTCGCCTCAGCGCTGTCGTTACGGAAGAATTGACCCACGGGGGCCGCTTTGTCCGCTTTGAATACCAAGGAATTTTCCTAGAAGTTTTGGAAAGTCTGGGTGAAATGCCACTACCGCCCTACATCCACGAAAAACTAGATGACCGTGAACGTTATCAAACGGTCTACGCCAAAGAAAGTGGCTCTGCTGCTGCACCAACTGCTGGACTGCACTTTACCAAAGAACTGCTAGCAGAAATCCAAGCCAAAGGTGTTCATCTAGTCTATCTCACTCTCCATGTCGGACTCGGAACCTTTAGACCCGTTTCTGTAGACAATCTAGACGAACATGAAATGCACTCCGAATTCTACCAGCTTTCTGAGGAAGCAGCTGCCACCCTTCGCTCTGTCAAGGAAAAGGGAGGTCGCGTCATCGCTGTCGGAACCACTTCGATCCGCACACTGGAAACCATCGGTTCCAAGTTTAATGGGCAAATCCAAGCAGATTCTGGCTGGACCAATATCTTTATCAAACCAGGCTACGACTGGAAGGTTGTGGATGCTTTTTCAACCAACTTCCACCTTCCCAAGTCAACTCTTGTTATGCTAGTTTCTGCCTTTGCTGGTCGTGACTTAGTCCTAGATGCCTATCACCATGCCATCCAAAAACACTACCGCTTCTTCAGTTTTGGAGATGCCATGTTTATCTATTAAGAAAATCCCTATTAGGAAACCTAATAGGGATTTTTCTAATTATTCTATACCAAACTTTGGATCTTTCAAACTCTGAACACTGGCATTGATAACTGCTCCGATAATCAAAATCTTTGCAATGAGAATAAACCAGAACATCATGACTACCACGATAATGGAACTGAAAAATCGGACATCAACCAGATGATTAACATAACTATTGACGTAGACAGAAAAGATATTCAATAAAAAGATAAGAGTTAGCAAGACAAAGACACTTCCTGGTAAAACATAGCGGATTCGTGGTGCTTTTACTTTTGGAAGGAAGTAATAAATCATGACTAGAATGGCAAAGATCAAGGCATAGACCAGAGGGCCTGTAAAGTCTTGCAGGTAAGAAAATAGCGGACTGTCTGATTGCCAGTAAGTTTTGAGGAGGTTAAGCAACATACGACCAAACATACTCAAAAACAAGGCAAAGGCAAAAAGGATCTGCAAGCCAAAACTAACAAGTAGACTCATCAACTGATGGGAGATAATGCCTCGACTCTTGGTCACTCCATAGGCTTTGTTAAAGGCTTTTTGGAGGAAATCCATTGATTTCGAAAAAGTCCAGAGGGCAGATAAAACAGAAAAACTCAGCAAACCAGTCGATGGTTGAGTCAGAACTTCTCGGACAATCTTGGCGACCACATCATACACCGTATCAGGCAAAAATTCCTTGATCGTCAGTAAGAAATTTGAGACCGGAATCTGAAAATAAGGCAAAATATTGACCATTATCATTAGCAAAGGAAAGATTGAAATCAACCAATAGTAGGCAACCGCAACACTGGTCAACTCGCTATCAGATGCTTGATAATAATGCAAAAAAGCTTTCAATAAGGGCCTGTCCATCAGCTCTTTCCACCACTTTTTCATGTTTCATCCTCCGTCATTTTCTTCATCATCTAAGTTCTTCTTATTAAATCTAGCATATCATAAGGTAAGGTATTCGCAGCCTCTTTCAGAGAATAATTTTCTAAATTATTCACATTTTGTCGTAGTTTTTTGGCATACTTGGCTGTTATCAGTTTAGCTTCTTCGTATTCAAAGATTGCCTTACGTTCGAGATAGTAGCCTCGCAGCATTTCTTCGATATTGTTTGGCTTGATGCGATTGATAACCCGCTCAACAAAAGCACCGCTTCCGATAATGGCCGTCTCGCGTAGACGAGACTCTTGCATAAAGCTAATCAGAGAACTCTTGTAAACCCCTTTTAGGTTTTCCAAACTCTCGATAATCAGCTCTGTATTTTCCAAATACAACTCTGAAATCTGATCATAGTCAACTGCTAATAGTTTACGAGATTCTTCATTCATCCAACTACGAAAAGTTTTGCCAAAGGTAAACATTTCATGGAGTAGAAAGCGCAGTATCCGTAAGGAAACTAGGAAATAATAAGTCACTCTAGAAGCGAAGTTCCGATTGATACTCTGCTCCATGTTTTTTAGGTAACGTTGGTAAACTCGATAGCCACGCTCACTGATTCTATTTTCTTCGTAGGCTTGCTCTAAACCATCACTCTCAATACTTAAGATAAGAAGTTTGAGGGACTCCCAGTCCTCCTGGACTCTCTTATTTTCCAGACTAAGGATGAGGTTTTCAATTCGACCATGATAATTATCAATAGCTGCATAAAGAGGAAGTTTGTTCTTGTGATGGTCCAGTTCTTTTTCTAATTCTGCAGCTACATCATTCAAAATCGCAATATGCATCAAATGATCCTTGCTTTCCTCTTGTTCCTCAGATAAGTGAGGGAGGACCAGTAAACCTGTTAGAAAGCTTAATAGTGTAACGCCTGCTACGAGAAAGAGCAACAGAGGATACTCCTGCTCCAAATGACTTGGTATGAGGAGAATAGTCGCGATAGATACTGTCCCTTTGACACCAGAGAAGGTCAAAAGAAGCATATCTTTCGTGTACTTATGAATTTTTTTCTTAAGTCGACGTGTCCTCACAAAGTAAAAACCAGCAATCATGACAAAGCGGACCGCAAAGAGTAAGAAGGTCAGAACGACAACTGAAAGCAGTAAAAGAAGGGGATTGTAGAGAGAATTAGACAAGATCGGCTCTGCTATCAACTCTAATTCCATTCCCAAGAGAACAAAGACTGATCCATTTAGCATAAAGGTCACGGTGTGCCAAACGGTCTCCGTCACGGTGTCTACCTGAGCCTCAAGGAGCGTAATTTTCTTAAAGCGACTGGCCTTCAAAATACCTGCAACCACTACTGCGATGATCCCTGAAACATGAAACTCTTCTGCGATGAAAAAGGTCATGAGCGGCAAACTTAGCTCTAGCAATAGTTCACTGGCTATATCTATCGCTCGTACACTCAGTAAAAAGCTATGCAAAAAACGATTGACCATAGCCGTCACAAAACCGACTACAAAACCACCAAGTATAGAAAGTGCTAGGGAAGTTCCAGCTTGGCTGAAAGAAAACGTTCCTGTTGTCCAAGCAGCAAGAGCCATCTGAAAGGCAACCAAACCCGAAGCGTCATTTAAGAGCCCTTCCCCTTTTAGGATATTGGAAACCCGTTTGGGAAAACGAAAACGTTCAGAAAGAGATGCAAAGGCAACCAAATCTGTTGGCCCAAGTGCCGCTCCAACTGCTAAACAGGCAGCCAAAGGAAGAGTCATCCAAAGAAAGTGAGCCATGCCCCCCAAGCTTAAGGTCGAGATAAAAATCACAGGAAAGATCAGAAAGACAACAATCCGCCAGTGCTTCAAAATGGACGTAATATCTGCTTCTTCTGCCTCCCGGAAGAGTAAGGGACCAATAACCATGGCCAGAAACAGCTCTGTATTGAGATGAAAGTCCGCATCGGGAACAAATAAACCAATCCCAATCCCCAAAAGAATTTGTACAAGAGGAAGGGGCAAAAAAGGGAGAATTTTATTGGTCGTAGTTGAAATGATTAAGACAAATAAAAATAGAATCAAGTAAATGAGTAATTCCACACAATTCCTCCTTAATCTTTTTTACAACAAGATTCAAAAATCTCCTTTTGCTCTTGGATTTTCTGATCAATCTTAGAACAGTCTTTGTGCTCAATTTTTTTCTGGCATCGTTCCATTTCAAGAGTCACTAATTTTTTCTTAATTTTAAGCATTTTCTTGCTCATATGTGCTTCGTCGAGCACCCCGACTGCTCGCTCGTGATGCGTTGACTCGACAAAATTTTGGCGCATTGCCTCAAGCTTCTCACGAAGGTATTGTTTATCCATGTCTATACCTTTCTAATTTTTCAATCATAACTAAAAACGGTGGATTATTAACTTGGTTGAGAGTCCGATAAATGGCAGCTGTATACTCTTGTTGGTTCAACTGGCTAACAAAATCCAATACAGCATCCCTCTCGGTGTCTCCTCCTTCATGACCATAGTAAATCATGATTGCAATCCGTCCCCCTTTGACAAGCAAGTGACACAGCTTTTCTAAGGCTTCGATAGTAGTCTGAGGTTGGGTGATGACGGATTTGTCAGCAGAAGGTAAATAACCAAGATTAAAAATCCCTGCCTTAGCTTCTGTCACAAACTGGTCTAGTGTCTCATGACCTTTCAAGATTAACTGGGCATTTTTCATTCCAGCCTGATCCAAACGCTCTTGCGTCTTCTCCAAAGCCTGCTCCTGAATATCAAAGGCATAGACTTGCTTGGCTAGCTTGGCTAGAAAAAGGGTATCATGGCCATTACCCATGGTCGCATCCACAACAATATCCTCTTTTGTCACGACTTCAGCTAAAAAATCATGCGCCATCTCAAGTGGTCTTTTCATTTTTAAACTCCTGTTTTACAGCCTTGCATCCTTGCACACTTCCACGACGGCGCATCTCAGTTTCAATAGCATTTAGCACTTCCCATTTATTGAGGCTCCACATAGGACCAATCAACATATCTCTCGGTGCATCTCCTGTAATTCGATGGATGACGATATGCTTGGGAATGATTTCCAACTGGTCACAAATGACCTTGACATACTCGTCCTGACTCATCAGTTGCAAACGTCCTTCGTGGTAATCTCGCTGCATCCGTGTATTGGTCATGAGGTGAAGCAAGTGCAGTTTAATTCCTTGAATATCATTGTCCGTAACACAGCGACGGACATTTTCAACCATCATCTCATGGGTTTCACCGGGCAAACCATTGATCAAATGGGAAACAATCTCAATCTTGGGATACTTTCTCAAGCGTTTTACTGTTTCCACATACAATTCATAAGAATGGGCACGGTTAATCAGGTCAGAGGTTGCTTCAAAAGTAGTCTGCAGGCCCAATTCTACCGTCACATGCATACGCTCCGATAACTCAGCCAAATATTCTATGGTTTCATCAGGTAAGCAATCCGGGCGTGTTCCGATATTGATCCCCACTACACCAGGTTCGTTGATAGCCTGCTCATATCGCTCCCGAATCACTTCCACCTTTTCATGGGTGTTTGTAAAGTTTTGGAAATAAACTAGATACTTTTTAACATCTGGCCACTTGCGGTGCATAAAGTCAATTTCCTTATAAAATTGCTCACGAATAGGAGCATCCGGTGCCACGATGGCATCTCCAGAACCTGAAACCGTACAAAAAGTACAACCACCATGAGCTACAGTTCCATCCCGATTGGGACAATCAAATCCCGCATCAATGGGAACTTTGAAAGTTTTTTCTCCAAAAAGTTTTCGATAATAATCATTCAAGGTATTATAAGATTTCATAACTCTCATTATAACAAAAAACACCTACAATCTCAAAAGCCTGACTTTCCAACAAATTCCGTTGTTTCTCTTTTCCTTTAGCGTTTTTTTATGATACAATATGGGTATGATTTTAATGAAAATAGCATCTATTTTATTATTGATATTAACCTTGGTGGTTTGCTTTATTGTCACCAAGCTTTTCGGACTTAGGAAAATAGGGTTTAATTTCGCGGATATAGCTTTTCCACTTTTGGTATTTGAGTACTACCTGATTACTGCTAAAGCCTTTACCCACAACTTTCTACCGCGACTTGGAGTCGCACTTTCTCTCCTAGCAATCCTCCTTGTAGTCTTTTTCCTTGTCAAAAAACGAAGTTTTTATTACCCTAAATTCATCAAATTCTTCTGGAGAGCTGGTTTTCTCCTTACCTTAATCATCTACATAGCTATGATTGTCGAATTGATGATGCTCCCATAAAAAACATTCCCTCAGACAGCTGTCTAAGGGAATGTTTTTATCTTCATACTTACTTTCTAAGCTCTACCAAGATACTTTTTCTTATTTCCTAAATGTTAAGGCGTAGAATTTTTCATCCCAAAGAAGTTTCATTTCCTTTTCCTTAACTTCACTTGGAACAGCATTCTCAATTTCACTCAAATCAACAGTAGCGTCTTTAAAATAATCCTTACTAAAATGATTTTTCTTATATTGCTGATCCACATAGTCAGCCGTCTCATCTGCAATTAAAATCTTAGTCCCTGGCTTCGCCACTCGTAGCATTTCCTGCATAGCCTTGGCCTTATCATTGAAAAAATTGATTCCGCCAATATGGTAGACAATGTCAAAACTATTATCCGCAAAGGGGAGATCCTCCGCGCAAGCATGGAAAAGTTGCAGATTGGTCTTTTTAGCGCAAGATTTCTGGCATTTTTTTAGCATACTGATAGAAATATCTACCCCTACAAAGTCTAAACTTTTCAGGTCAATTGTCTCAGGAATATAACGGAGGTCTTGGCCAGTCCCGATAGAGACATAAAGAACAGATAAATTATCCTTCCATTCTATTTCCTCCATCAGATCCTTTCTCAACTTATCAATTGCCTTGCCGTGGAGAAGTGGTCCTATCCATTTCTCACTCATATCATACCAGCGAGCCATACGGTTGTACATGGTCATGTATTTAGCATTATCTCCAGATAAATAATCTGGATTAAGAGACAGATAGATAGTCCCATCTTTTTGAAAATTTTCCACCTCCAAACCTGACTTCAATTTATCTTGTAATCTTGTTTCAATCATATGCAACATCTCCTTTTTTATTTGTCACCTATTATAGAGGATTTCGTAGCGAAAACAATAGCTTTTCAGTAAGTGGCAACTATCCACTTGTATCCGGTAGTAGAACCAGGGTCAGTTACAAAAAAACAAGTGCCAATTTCCATTGACACTTGTTTCTACTTTTAAACTGTGTTGCAAAATTTCGTGAAAGATACCGTTTAAAAAACTTAATCTTCTTTTTTGCGTCTTGCCAAGAATCCTGTTCCCAATCCAAGTAGGGCGATTCCAGCTACTAGAGCCACTTGGTTAGACTCGCTTCCTGTATTAGGCAATTCCCCACCTTTTTTAGGCTTACCTGGTTCATTTGGTTTGCCAGGTGTTGGTTTTTCAGGAGTGTGCGTATTTGTAATGTTGTAACCTTCTACTGAAGCAGTATAACCATCTGGAACATTCACTTCTTCAACAGTGTAGGCAATCTCCTTACCTTCTTGATAACGATCAAGACCTGTAAACTCATAAGTCCAGCCACTTGTTTCTGACACTGTAGCTGTCTGACCAGTTTCCTTACCATCTGCAAGAAGTTTTACGGTGATAGATGCTGGACGGATGCCATCTTTGTTATCTTCATCTTTCCAGATTTTATGACCTTTTACAGCTGTTTTTTCTGGAGTATGTTCGTTGGTAATGGTGTACTTACCATCCTTGTCTGTAGTGATGGTTGCTTTGTATTCTGTCATAGCAGTTTCTTTGACAGTGTACTTGATTTCCTTACCATTCTCATACTTAGGAAGTTTTTTAGATTCGAACTTCCAGCCAGTTTTTTCTGAAACTTCAATTTCTTGAACAACCTTGTCGCCGTTAAGAATTTGAACTTTCACAGATGTTGTACGTTTACCGTCTTGGTTGTTGTTATCTTTCCACACCTTAGTTCCTGAAAGAACTACTGTTTCTACGTCATGAGTGTTAGTCACCACTTGACCAGTTACAGAGGCTTTATAGCCAGCTGGTACATCTACTTCATCGATAGAGTAAGTAATTTCTTTACCAGCTTCGTATTGTGGAAGATTTGTGAATGATGCTACCCAAGTGTTAGCGTCTGTCTTATCCTTAGCTGTCAAGGTTAATTTCTTACCTTCAACGGCTACTGGATCAGCATCTCCTACTTTTTTGTAAAGTTGAACCGTTACGGACTCAGGACGTTTGCCGTCTTGGTTGTTCGAGTCGTTCCATACTTTTGTTACCTTGTAGTCAATTTCTTTAGGAGCATATTTGTTTGTGATGGTAAAGTCTGTAATAGTTGATTCGTATTCGGCTACGGCTTCTTCTGTTACAGTGTATTTGATTTCTTTGCCATCTTTATATTTTGCTAATTTCGTGAATTCGACAGTCCAAGTTCCATCTGCGGCTGCTTGAACTTCTTTCGAATCATGTTTCTGACCATCTGCTAAAAGATTGATTGTAATCTTAGTTGGACGTTTACCGTCTTGGTTGTTTGCGTCATCCCAGTTCTTAGTTGCTTTTACATCAACTGTTTCTGGTGAATAGCTATTTGTGATGGTGAATCCAGATGCAGCATCACCAGTAATTTCAGAAGTGTAACCAGCAACAGTTACTTCTACTACCGTGTACTGGATAGGTGTGCCGCCTTTATCAGCATCAAGGTCTTTGAAGCTTCCAGCCCAACCATTTGCGGCATTGAGCTCAAGTGTCTTACCAGTATCTTGACCGTCTGCAAGCAATTTAACTGTGACAGAAGATGGGCGTTTACCATCTTGGTTGTTCTCGTCCTTCCATACTTTCTTAACAGAAACTTGAGTTTTTGCTGGAGTATAAGTATTCTCGAAAGCTTTTTCATCATCGTAAGAAACAGTTGCTTCAAGTGCACCTTTGCCCTTATCTACTACAGTAACTGTAGCCGTGACAGTTTTAGTGTCGTACTTGATGTTTGTATCACTGCCAGCTTTTTCAGCAATTTTAAAGGTATAAGTTCCTGCTTTGTCAAATTCCAATTCTGAGAAAGCAATGTTTCCGTCTTTGTCATTCTTCACAGTTTCTTTCACCTTACCATCTTGGTCTGTTAAAGTGAATTCAAACTCTTCAGCCTTTAACTCACGTCCTGTAAGTTTTTTATTAGCTTTGATCTTTGCTTTAGCTTTGCTACGTTTATTTGTAACTGTTTTGATAGCTCCATCTTGTCCAACAGTCATCTCAAATGGAGTAGGATTCAACTCATATCCCTCAGGAGCCTCAATCTCGGTTACCGTAAAGTTCCCCTTCTTGATATCACTCTCTGAGTAAATAGATGACTCAGCAATTCCGTCATCATTTGTCGTTACAATTTCCTCTTTAGCCGTAGCTCCTACTGGAGGAGTAATCTTGAATTTTGCTCCTTTTAGACGGTCATGAGTCAGCTCGTCGACCTTGTAAAGAATGATACGGTAACCAGTTTCTAACTGAATTGTACCACCAGATGCAACGACTGAGTTTCCGATTTGCTTAACGACTGTCTTATTACTATAGTCGTCATATGTAAGAATCTGGTCATCACCCTTCATTTCAGCATTATTCTGAACTTTTGTTCCATCAGCTGGAGCACTTGTTTTATAATTAATTCGAAATGCTGCGGGTTTCCCGTTCTTAGCAACAATTGAAGAAGCATTGTTAATTGTTAAAGTAAAATCGGTATATGACTCATTCCAACTAACTTGGTAATCTTTACCAGCTTCTAAGACCACCTCATCTTTAAAGTAATAAGATTTATCGTACCAACCTGCCGTAACTTTAAATGTTTCTGGAATCATCTGCATCGGTGAGGCATTTGGATCAACCCAGTCATGAATTTCAATTTTGTTATAGGCAGCTTGTTTAGGATTGGCTCGGACATACCAACTGTGTAAATATTGTCCACTCTTATTTAGAGCACTAGATGTCCAATCCTCTTTGTAAATCAGACCATGATACTTACTAAAATTCGCACGTCCAATACCTTCAGAATAATCAGATGCTTCTCCTCTTTTTACCTTAATCTGGTGTGTAATTTCATTTATAGTTTCCGTTTTATCAAATCGAAGCGTCTCATTGCTTAGTTCATTTTTAGAACTAAAACCAACAAAGAATGTCCCTTTGACATTTTGAACTTGATAGCCACCTTTTTTCTCAAGGTAAGCTTTCAGATTCTTTAATGTAATAGTTACCTTACCACCATTATTATCCCCATTTGATACAATTTGAGTTTCCCCGATAACGAGATCTGTTTCTTTGTCTTTCAAGTCAAAACTCTCATTTCTGACGGTTAACGGACTTGGGACTGTAAATGTAAAGGTGTCACCGTCCTCCAATTTGCCATCATAGGCACTCAAATCATAATCCACAGAGAACTTATAGTTTGAGTAGTCATGGTGTTCTGGAGAAAGGTTATAAATTCCATTTTCATCCGGACTTATAAATTTACCATTATCAACTTCCCAAATTCCGATATTACTGATAACATTCTTTAGCTCCTTCGCTTCTGCTGAATTGGGAGCAAGGATTATCCCTAGAACACATGCCAGAGAAGTTAGGATGGATAACCAAAATTTCTTGTTCTTCATTTTCTTCCTTTCTAAATAACCGAAAACATAAAACGACCAACTATGATTGTTAAAACTCAACAACATCTCCTTTCAAATTCATTAAAATGGATGAGGCGCATTGATGAAACTACATCACATTTACAGACGTTCTTACAGTATGCAATTGCAATTATTTATCATATTGGTTCTGTTTTTAATATAGAAACCTCCTTTAATTTTATTATAAAACAAAATTAACTTTTTTTGTAATAATATAAGGTTATTACCCTTTATAAAATATTGACACTGTGTAAAATTTTAACTTATATTTTTATTTTATCAACATAAAGCTTTCTCTCAAGAGACAGAACGCCTACAAAACTAGCTTACATTTATAAGAAGCACTTAAAATTAACATATGAAAACATTGCATTTATTTATAAGTTTGAATTATCTTAATTTTTATTCCGACTACTTTATATAATTGTTAATCAAATAAAATTGTATAATACCCAACATTCTTTCTGAAATTAATATAAATTTGGAATTTTTATTTGTCTTGAATTGAATACAAAAAGACCAGGTTTCCCTGGTCTTTCTGAGATACAATTAGAAGAAATACTGATTCATTCTAGTCTTCTTTTTTGCCTTTAGTGGCGACTAATCCTGCCCCCAAACCGAGAAGAGCTAGGCCTGCTGCTAGAGCTGCTTGGCTTGTTGCACTTCCTGTATTTGGTAACTGCTCTTTTTGAGCTTGATTAGCTTTACTTGAAGCAATTTCTTTTGTATCTGCTTTTTCTGATACTTGTGGTTTTGTAGATTCTTGAGGTACTGGTTTAGTTGTTTCACTAGCCGTACCTACTTCTACAATGCGATCTTGAGCCATGACTTTATCATAGCTTTCTTTTTCAGTTCGCTTGCCATTTTCAACTTCGATTAAGTGAACACGGATACCTTTTTGACCTTCTTGGAGAACACGAATTTGACCTACTGGAAGCTGATCATTCTTTTGTTCCTGAACCTTGAAATCAATTGTTTCTTCTTCGATTACAAGTTCTGGTCTGTTAAGGACTAGGTTCTTCACTTCATCTTCTGGAAGAGAAGTTCCTGGTTTAGTGCCAACTTCTACTATACGATCTTGAGCAGCGACTTTATCGTAAGTTTCTTTAAGCTGACGTTTTCCATTTTCTACTTCAATCAAGTGAAGACGAATACCTTTTTGACCTTGTTGTAGGACACGAGTTTCTCCTAGATACAACTTATCAGACTTACGCTCCTGAACCTTGAAGTCGATGGTTTCTTCTTCGACTATAAGTTCGGGTCTGTCGAGGACAAGGTTCTTCACTTCGTCTTCTGGAAGAGAGGTTCCTGGTTTTGTTCCGACCAAGACGATGCGGTCTGTCGGAGCCTCTACCACTTCACGGAGTTTTTCTTCCTTACTTCCACTAGGATTAACCACTGTGAAGATCCGTTCCTTACCAACTTTTCCTTCTTGTTCTACACGAGTTTCTCCTAGATACAGCGTTGAATCCTTTTTCTCAACTGTCTTGTAGGCCAAATCGTTTTCAACAAATTCGAGTTTTGGAAGTTCTTCTTGTACAGCAGCAACAGTCTTCTCAGAAACTGGTTTTTCCTTAGTCAACTGGATACGGTATTCCTTGACTTGTTTTCCACTTTCTGAAACAAGACGAACAAGTACTGGAAGGCTATCGTCTCCGCTATCTACAACTGTTGAAGCTACTTGATTGCTTTCTTCGACTGAGACTTTTGGACGTTGACCTTTATAGGTGATTTGGTAGTCTTGACGATCTTCAGCGAAGCCAGGAAGCTCTTTTCCATCTACAAGAATTTTTGATTGGGTACTTTCTTGAGGCAATTCACTCGGTGCAAGGAAGGTCATCTCAATCATCGCAACACCGCTCTTGTCAGCTTTACGCTCCATACGCCATCTCATGGCTTTGGCTTTGACAGCTTTAAATGTTACGTTGATTTCATCACCAGCTGCAATGTCTTTGTCCGCACGATAAGGCACAGCTTCCCAGTTTTCTGGATTGTTAAATGGATGAGCTGCATCGTAGGCTTGGTAGTTTGAATAGTAGGTAGGCACTTCAAAATCTGGGCCAATATAGCGTTCCAAAACGAGTTTAGATGGTGCATCTGTACCACTATCTGCAAAGAAGTGAAGTTTGGCTTGCGCTACAGTCCGTTCTACAATCTTACCATTTTCACGGAAGATCACACCTGCTGATACTTCTGGATTAGAAGATGGTGTTGGAGACCAGTTTGTCCAACGACGATTTTCTGAATGATTTCCGTCATTGAGATAGTCCACACGGTCATGGGAGTTTCTATCAATGTCGTTAGTGGCTGAAGCAAAGGCGCGGTTACTATTTTCATCATACTCTGGGTTATTTGAAAGAGCTTCGCCAAGTTTGTCTGTCACTCGTACAGTGAACTCAGCAACAAGATCACTACCAAGGACACGACCTCGAACGGTAAATTGACCTGCTTTTGTCAGCTTTTCTGCTGGAACTTCTTCCCATTCTACTGCCAAGTCTTTTGTTTCGTAATCGTCTTTACCTGTGAAATAAACAGGAACCTTAGTTGGCAATTCAAGCGGTTGCCCTACTTGTAGCAAGCGAGCTTGTTTGACCGCGGCAACTGGTTTACGAGAGAGCAAGTCTTTATTGCTTGTAAAGTGTAGACGGTATTCTCCTAGGATATCACCATTTTCAGCCTTCGCGATAACACGAACTGGCTCACCTTCACGAACACTTGGAACGACGGTGGCGAGACCATTGTTGCTAACACTTGCTGTTACTGCAGGAACTTTTCCATCTACAGACTCAAGGTAGTAGTCTGTCAAATCTGGGTTAAAGTTTGCTAAGTCTTTACCGTCAACTTGGATTCTTGTTTGTCCTTGTTTAGCTGCCGCAACTTGTTTCGCAAAAATTTGTACTTCTGTGATAGACGTTCCTTTCTTGCTATCAAGTCGAACCATACGAATGCGAACCGCATAGGTCTCAACTTTATCAAAGCTGAAATGATTCATTTCTCCAGCTTTTAATTGAGCTGGTGCTTTGAGATTGCTTACCTCTTTCCAGTTTGCAGGATCATTAAAGGCATGGTTTTCCTCACCTACAAAGCTAGGGTTTTTAGGGGCTGTTGGAACGGTCTTACCGACATAATATTCAATCACATAAGACTTCGGTACACCAACTCCGTGGTCTTCGTGGAATCCGACACTTAGATTATCAACTGAACGTTTGCTCAAAATACCTGAGTCTCCGAATAGGACACCAACTGAAGCTTCTGGATTAGTACGGTTCCAGTTTGTCCAACGGTTAGCTGGGCGGTCATTAAAGGAAATCAATTTATCGTTGACGTTTGAAACAGGATCAGTTGGATTTGAGTCTGAAGCAAAGGCAAGTGGCAATTCTGAACCGGTCCATTGGTCAGAAATATTTGCTCCCTTCTCAGTTTGAGCAGATACGCGAACATGAAGTTTAGTTGTTAATTGCGTACCTTCTAGGCGACCATTAACTGTAAAGACACCTTCCTTGGCGTATTGGTCTGGACGAATCGCGTCCCAAGTAACCTTAGCTGATGAAACGTGGCCATTTGAATCGTAGGTACGAACACTTTCTGGTAATTGTGGCGCTTCTGCAATTGGTGTTGTCACACTAACTTCTTCAACCGAAACAATACCTTCTACAGAGACTTTTGCACGCGCTTCAAGATCCAGACCTTCAACTTCACCTAGAACTTCAAAGGTTTGATAGTGATCGAGTTTTTCTTTTGGAATGGCTTGCCAAGTGACTTTATGAGTTTTAGGGAAACCTTTGTCATACTCAACCGTTACTGTTGTTGGAAGAGTAGGTTCTTGATGCAAGTCTGTCACTACATTTACTGGACGGATAGATTGCGCAACCTTCGTCTCAGTATTGGCTTGGATAGTGAGTTCAACTTGGCCTTTAGCTCCCTCATATTCCGCTTTCAGAGTGACTGCTCCTGGCTTATGTAACTCAAGCATTCCTTTACGAACCGCGACTTCCCCTTCACCACTTGTAGAGAAGTTTACTTTATCAGCTGGTAAAACTGCTTGTGTTCCGTCTTGATAGTGAGCGAGTACAGACAATTTCACTGTTTGGTCTTCTTTAAGACCGTCAGCTTGCTCTACTTGTAAGTTCAAGTGGTCAATTTTTGGTGCTTCTTCAAGGAATTGAATTGCATAGGTTTGAAGAGGTCCACCATCTTTTGGTTGAACATAGATGCTTGCACGCATGCCGTTTGCTGCACTTGCTTGGACTACAGTAACATCCGCATTTTCAGCACTTGCTACAACTTCTGGCAAGGATGCACCGTAAGCAAGAATTCGATATTGCATTGGATTTTGAGTAGTAAGACCAGTGACAGATTCGCCACCAACCGTTACAGTTGGTACTGCAGGTGCCACAGGATTACCTTCTTCTACTACAAGGGTAGCGTGAATAGTCTCACCACCCAGTTGACCAGTCATTTGAATACGTGATCCTGCAACTGACAGTTTAGCTTTATCTGCTTCCGAAATCTCCCACTTATCAACTTCGTATTCTTGTACGCTTCCATCCGTAACAGCAATAGAAACGTATTTGTCAACAGCGCTCAAGTCTGTTCCTGGAGCAACACGCTTAACAGTTGGAAGCTCATTTGCGATTGCTAGAATTTCGACACGGGCCTCAACTTCGCGTCCGTCTGCCATACCTTTAACAGTCACAACTCCTGCTTGGCTCACATCAACTGAAGACCAAGTGACTGGACGTTTTTCACGACTGCCATCACTGTAGATAAAACCGACTGTCTTCGGCATTTTTGGCTCTTTCTCAATAACAGTACGTACTTTTGGTACTTCTGTACCTAAAACAGTTTTTTCTTGTCCTTCTTTCTTACCTGTAAAGACAGTGACTTGGTCCGATTTCAAGAGATCAGAGTGGGCAGTAAGGGTGAATTTACCTGCTTGCTCAGTTGATTTAACAATGGCAACCCCTTTACCGTTAAAGGCTCTGCGGATCCAAGAACCATCAGGTTGTGCCTTGTAGCGTTCACGGCTGGCTTGTTCCCCATTATCAACACCAACCAGTTGACCTTGTCCATGCAATTGGAAACGAACCAAATTATTGGCAGTTGGTACCACATTTCCTTGGCTGTCTACGATTTCATAGTAGATGTAAGTCAAGTCTTTTCCATCTGCAGCGATTGCGTGTTCTTCCTTGATGAGACGAACACCTGCAGGTTGACCTGCAGTGGTAATCTTGTCACGTGCAATTTCTTTACCAGCTTCATCACGAGCTACTGCTTCTAAGGTACCTGGTTGGTAAGCAACCTTCCACTCAAGATAGAGTTCCTTAGCATTGGCACCTTCTTGGTAGGTACGACCATCACTAGTTTGTTTTTTGTTGAACTTTTTAACACCGAGAGATTGACCGTTCAAGAACAATTCAACACTTGCAGCATTAGAGTAAGCGCGAACTGGAATCTTTCCTTGTGCATCTTCTACTTTAGAGGCCAAGTCTCTATTCTCCCAGTTCCAGTGAGGAAGAAGGTGTACCATCGGTTTCTTCTTGGCAGAAACCCATTGGCTTTGGTAGAGATAAAAGTCATTTTTTGGAATACCGGCTGTATCTACGATACCAAAGTAAGAGCTCTTAACGGGAGTTTGGTTTTGGTTGTGCCATGGTGTAGGTTCACCGATATAGTCCGTACCTGTCCAGATAAACTGTCCAGCATAGCCAGCGTTGTCACGGTCAAACGTCCATGAATCTGTTGCCGTTTTACCCCAGCCAACTCGGTCATTACCATAGTCAGACTGTTCGTAATGACGCTCAGGTCCGTTACTATGTTTCAATTCCTGTTCAGGACGATAATAGCTACCGCGTGTACGGGTTGCTGAAGATGTTTCTGAACCATAAATCAACCAGTTTGGATGTTTCGCACGAAGTTTCTTGTAGTTGTCTTCTGAATAGTTGAAACCAACTGCATCCAGTTCATTAGCAATTTTCTCATGATCACCGCTACCATCACCAAAGCGGAACTTATCTGCTCCCATGGTAACATAACGTGTAGTATCAACATCTTTAATCACTTTTACTAAGCGTTTAACCGTTGCAAGAGAGTGAGCATTACCATTGGCTTCACCGATTTCGTTTCCGATAGACCACATGAAGACAGCTGGGTTGTTTTTATCTCTTTCGACCATGGTACGAAGATCATAGTCAGACCATTTTTCACCTTTTCTAGCTTCTGGGTGAGTAGCGTCTTTTTCAAAGAAACGTCCGTAGTCATAAGGTTTCTTACCACCATACCAAGTATCAAAGGCCTCTTCCTGAACGAGCAAACCAAGTTCTGCTGCGATTTGCAAGGTCTGTGGACTTGCAGGGTTATGAGTTGTACGGATGGCGTTAACGCCCATCTCCTTCATTTGTTTGAGACGACGGTATTCTGCTTTATAATTTTCTTCTGCTCCAAGCGCTCCGTGGTCATGGTGCAAGGAAACACCATGGAATTTAATTCGTTCACCATTCAAAGAGAAACCTTCATTTGGAGTCCAATGATAGTAACGGTAACCAAACAAATCTTTCTTAGCATCGACTAATTGACCATCACGGTAAACACGCGTAACCAGTTCATACAAGGCAGGTTTGTCATTTAAAACGGTCCAGAGTTTTGGTTGTTCAACTTCTAGAATCGCATCAAGACTTGTTGACTCATGTGCTTTCAAGGTACGGCTCGCTGTACGAACCAAACCTGTTACAGCCTGACCACCACGTTCAACAATCTGATACTCTGCTACCAATTCATGGTCTTTATCATCTGTATTAACAATTTTGCTGGCTACATGAGTTTCAACCTTGCCATGTTGCTGTTGTTCAAGTTTTGGTGTTAAGATAGTTGTTCCATTTTTCTCAACATGAACCTTATCTGTCACTTGCAAGGTCACATCACGGTAGATACCACTACCTGAGTACCAACGGCTACTTGGCTGTTTGTTAACCGCATGGACAGCAATCACATTCTCACGACCATCTTTGTGAAGGTATTTGGTGATATCGTATGAGAACTGGTTATAACCATTTGGATAATGCCCCACTAACTGGCCATTGACATAGACTTGAGAATCCATGTAGACACCATCAAAGGTGACACGAACATTTTTCTTGAGATCTTTTTCATCAAGTTTAAAGGTCTTGCGATACCAAGCTTCACCACCATTGAGCTGTCCACCCTCGTTTTGGGCAGGTGACTGATGGTCAAAATCGTTAAAGATACTCCAGTCGTGTGGGAGATCCAATTTTTGCCATGTTGATACGTCTGCATCTGATTTCACAGCTTCTTTAGGATTCGCATTGAGTTTAAAGTGCCAATTTTGATTAAAATTCACTTTTCTATCTTCAATCATTTGATTCACTTCTTCATTTGTCGCAGCTTTCAAATCTTCCTTGACAGGCTTTTCTTGACTTGAAGCTTGAGATTCTACCTTTGGAGCAGTTTCTTCAGGTTTTAGAGATGCTTTCTCCTCTTTTGGAGCTACAGGTTCCTCTTCTTTCTTCTCGGGTTTGCTTGCTTCAATTGGAGTGGCTTGACTTTGATCGACACTTGCAGCATCCTTGTGCTCTGCTACAGTTTGATCTTCTTTTTCCTCCACTGCCGGACTTTCCTCTTTTGCTTGTTCCACAGTGTGAGTAATTGGAGTTTCATCCGCGAAAACTGGTGATTCTCCAATGACACTTCCTCCAAATAGAACCGCACAGGTTCCAATCATGACAGAGCAAGCGCCTACGGCAAACTTACGAATGCTGTAGACTCTTTTACGATTCCAATGGCCTTTTTCCATAAAACCCTCCTTTAGTAACCGCTTCCATTTATTTGTAAGCACATTACTTTTTCATAGCCTTTTACCCTTATTTTATAAAATAATATAGGAAATTTCAATACCCTAAACACAAAAAATCATATTTTTGATTGTTTTTTCTAAAATTTGTAGAAGATTCGAAAAAAATGAATGTAGATTTAGAACAAAAACAAACAAATTTTTGACACTCAGTTCAGTATTATAAAAAAGTTCCTTTTGTAAGGAACTCCTTTTACTTATAATTAAAGATTCCCCCTGCCAACTTATCGGCCAGCTTGGGAAAGAGGGTATAAAACTTATGGGCTAGATTCAACAAAACTGGGAGATTGAGTTCCCGTTTGTTTTTTCCTATGATTTTGACAATTTTTCTAGCGACTACATCTGGTTCTAAGAGAAATCGGTCAACAGACTTGAGGTAGCTCCCATCTGACGTCAAATGAGGATTTCCATTAGCAAAGCGTTCTGGGAAAATCTGATACCACACGGTATTTGAAACCCAACTAGGAACCTGACATCCATCAATTTCGTGAACATAAGGAAGTTTAAAGCCATTTCCTTCAGCATCCAAGTTTTCTTGAGTATGTTCCTTATCTACATAAAAATACCCTTACCCTCTTTATCAAGGAGTTCAAAGAGATACTGAATGCGTAAAAAATCAACCGAGACTGTAATCTGCCAATAGTCAAATAGGGCATCTGAGGTTACTTTGGTCATTTCTTTCTTGGCTTCATACTTATCCTCAATGAAAATAAAGGGATCTCCATAGTGTAAGATAACCTTCTGGACATCATTTATCTTGGTTCTAATTCGGATATGTAGCTGATCTTCCTTGTAAAGATATGCATACTCTGATTCTGGTCTATGATAAATAGCTGTTAATTCCATCATTTGTCTCCTAAATAATCTATCATCAACAAAAACGCAAACGTTTTCATAATTAACAGAACTAGTATACTATTTTAGCTGTTTATTTGCAAATTTTATACCAGTTTTACGATAGATATATAAGATGGACAAGGGTAAAATTGAGTAGACTCTTTTTGAGCTTTAAAAAGAGAGTTTCCATGAACTGAAAAACTCTCTCATCATTACGAATCAGATGATTAAAATAAAAGCTATCTGATATCTTTAATCTTCTAAAATGAAAATTTCTTCAACATGTAGTCGTAGCAACCTTGCAATTTTCATTGCTAGTTCAAGTGTAGGATTGTACTTGTCATTCTCTATAGCAATTATGGTTTGTCGACTAACGCCTAATATTCTTGCCATATCTTCCTGACGTAGTCCCTCAGACTTTCTTAACTGTTTGATGTTATTTTTCATACAGCATTAGTCTTTCTGAAAAAAATAAACGCCAACAGCCAATACTACGATAACAGTGACAACTGCTAGAATGACTCCTTGAACAAGTTTATTTGGTTCTTTATACTCTTCATCACCAGCAATCATATTGCGTTTTATTGCGGTTTGAGCAAATCCTTGCACACTTACAGATAAGATCAAAATTAAGCAAGGAAGCATTTCAAGTTTGCCACCAACAACAAGTGCTTGATAGATATTAAATCCTGTCCATGCACATAAACCCAAAAGCGCTGTTTTATAGCCCCACTCCTCAGAACGCAACTGAATATCTCTGTCCATTTCATCCATCTTTTTCATGGCTTTGTTCCTCCAAATTTTTGTAATAATGTCAAGAGCTCTTTACATTTCTTATTATACTCTAAATCGATAAAATGTCAAGATATTTTAACATTTTTACTTTTTTTATTTTCTTCATCTATTCTAAGAATATTCCTAACTCCAATTTACAGTCTAATCAATCTGACAAAGGGCAAGTTCTTTTAATCCTATTTTATCTTGACTTCATAAGCTTCGGCTATAGATATACTTTCAGTTATGTTAGACTCGAAGTTTATCCTCTCTTTTCTGCTTTCTTATCTCTATTTATACCTTAAATGGGCTTAATCGTTATAAACTGCCTGTTTATCATGTGGTATTTTTCTACAAATTAGCAACCGAAAAAAATAAAAAGCCATTCCTCAAGGGAACAGCCTTTTCACTTATAATTAAAGGTTTCCCCAGCCAACTTATCTGCTAACTTGGGAAAGAGGGTATAAAACTTATGGGCTAGATTCAGTAAGAGCGGAAGATTGATTTCACGTTTATTTTTGCCTATGGTCTTAACAATCTTTTGCGCGACAGCATCTGGTTCCAATAGAAAACGGTCGACCGATTTGAGGTAGGTCCCATCTGGGTCTGCCTGGTCAAAAAATCCTGTACGGATAGGTCCTGGATTAACAGTTGTCACATAGACACCATAGGGCATGAGCTCAAGGCGAAGAGCATTTGAAAAACCAATGGCCGCAAACTTGGTCGCAGAATATAGACTAGACTTGCCAGTCGCTATCAATCCTGCCATGCTGACGATATTGATGATATGACCTTTTCGACTTTCCTTCATGCGCTCCGCAAAGCGACGAGACAGATTCATCAGGGCAAAGGTATTGACCTCAAACATCTGGTGAATGTCTTGATCAGAGATCTTGTTGAAATCTTCAAAAATTCCATAGCCAGCATTGTTAATCAAGACATCAATCTTGCCATAACGGAGATAGAGGTCAGCTACTAGTGCTTCCAGGGCTGAGTCATCAGTAATATCGATTTCAATTAATTCCACATGAGGATGATTTCCATATAGTTGGGCTAGTTTTTCCTTGTTTCTACCTAGCAAGATGAGTTGGTCATTTGGCAAGAGTTTGACCATTTCTTGGGCTAAGCCACCGCTTGCTCCAGTGATGATGATGGTGCGCATACTTATCCTTTCTCAATCTTCTAAATTTCCACTTCTTCCAAGTCTTTGACCACATGGACATTTTCAAAAACAGTTGCCGCATCTTTCTTGAGCTGACTGATATCTTTTGAGAGGAAACGAGCACTGATATGATTGAGCAAGAGGCGTTTAGCACCGGCTTCTGCTGCTACTTGTGCTGCCTGCATATTGGTTGAGTGACCGTGGTTGCGGGCAATTTTTTCATCTCCCTTGCCATAAGTCGACTCATGGACAAGGACATCAGCGTTAACAGCTAGACGCACACTGGCATTAGCTTTTCGGGTGTCACCCAGAATAGTAATAATCTTACCAGGTCGTGGTGCTGAGATATAGTCTGCTGCCTTGATTTCAGTTCCGTCTTCTAGAACAACGTCCTGACCGTTTTTGATTTTTCCAAAAAGCGGGCCAAATGGAACACCAGCAGCCTTAAGTCTTTCAGCATCCAAGGTACCTTCTAAGTCCTTTTGCATGACACGATAGCCAACACAGAAAATAGTGTGGTCCAGCTCCTCTGCATACACCGTGAATTTATCGGTCTCAAGGATTTTCCCTAGAGAATCTTGGTCAAACTCATGAAAATGAATGCGATAAGGCAGACGAGAACCCGACACACGTAGACTGGTTAAGACAAATGACTTGATCCCTTGTGGTCCATAAATGTCCAAATCTGTCTGCTCCTCATTAGCCTGAAAAGCACGGCTAGAGAGAAATCCTGGCAATCCAAAGATGTGATCTCCGTGCAAGTGAGTGATAAAGATTTTGCTGACCTTACGTGGTCGAATTGTGGTTTCCAGAATACGATTTTGCATTCCTTCTCCACAGTCAAAGAGCCAGACTTCGTTAATCTCGTCCAAGAGTTTCAATGCTAGACTTGAAACGTTGCGAGCTTTAGAGGGCTGACCGGCCCCTGTTCCTAAAAATTGAATATCCATTCGATACTTTCTAATTAATCAATATATAACATAGCTGTGCGATTTTCCGATCGGAAATAGCGACTGCCAGAAAAAGCAACAGCTTCTTGCAATAAATCCTCTTGGCTGTAGCCCTTGAGACGTTTGCGACCATCAGCAAAACTTTCCAAGTCTGTCAATGCTGTGAGATTCTCCACACTAACAACTTCTTCATCTCCGACAGCCTTCATGTAAATATTACCAGACTCTTCAAAGACGAGTTGATGGGGGAAAATTTGCGCAATCTCAAAGAGCAAGTCATCCGAGATTACCTCTTCATTTTCAGAGAAGATTCGCCCCAGGCCCTTACTCTCATAGCAAAATCCAAAAGATTTGCCAGATAAATTAAGACGAATAAAAGGCTTATTTTCAAAGGTGAAACTTGGCCCAGCATTGTAGAGGTTCAGTTCATGACTGAGTTCTGCAAAATAATCCGTCGCAGCTTCAGGACTCTTTTTCTGGTAGAGTTCTGCAAAGTAGGCATTAACGACACTCGGAGGAGGTGTGATGAGAGCCAACTGCTCTTGCTCTGTTTTGCCAGCTAGAAGCTGATCTAGATAGACCCTATCCAGACTTGTATAGCCCCCATACTTTAGAGCCAAGGTTTTAATATCAGTCATAAAATTCCTCTAACCTCCATTTATTTTTCTCGGAAATGTAGCCTGTAATCACTTCACCGTCATCTTGATAGTCGCGCTCTTCCAGAATCGCTACACTTTCTAGATCATGTATCTTGTAGGATTTTGAAAAAGGCACGCGTAGGGTAAAGACTTCAAAAATATCCTTGAGCTTCTCCAAAAACAATGCTTGCAAGTTCTCACGACTATCCTCAGACTTAGCAGAAATTAGGGCATAAGGCGTTTGAGTAGGCGTGAAATCCTCTACCAAATCCGCTTTATTGTAAAGGGTCAGGCAAGGAATATCCTCCATATCCAAGTCTTTCATGATAGAAAGAACCGTTTTTTCATGCTCCTCGTGATAAGGATTGCTGGCATCAATGACATGAACCAGAAGGTCCACATGCTTGCTTTCTTCCAAAGTCGACTTAAAACTGGACACCAATTCTGTTGGCAAATCTTGGATAAAGCCAACCGTATCAGTCAAGGTAACCTGAAGATTGCCCCCTAGATGGATGCTCTTTGTCGTCGCATCCAGAGTCGCAAATAGCTCGTCTGCTTCGTACTGGATCTTACTGGTCAAGGTGTTCATGATGGTTGATTTCCCAGCATTGGTGTAACCAATCAAACCAATCTTAAAGGTACTTGACTCCAAGCGTTTTTCTCTGACTGTCGCCCGATTTTTCTCAACCACCTTGAGCTGGCGCTCGATATCTGTGATTTGATTACGAACACTACGACGGTTCAGTTCCAGCTGACTTTCACCAGGTCCACGGGAACCAATTCCCCCCGCCTGACGGCTGAGCATAATCCCCTGACCAACCAAGCGAGGCAAGAGATACTTGAGCTGGGCCAAATGAACTTGGAGTTTTCCTTCATGGCTTCGAGCCCGCATGGCAAAGATATCCAGAATCAACTGCATACGGTCAATGACCTTGACACCGAGAATTTCTTCTAGATTGACATTTTGCCGTGGAGTCAAGCGATTATTGACGATGACAGTAGTAATTTCTTCTGCATCCACCATCCGCGCAATCTCTTCCAACTTACCAGAACCAACGAAGGTCTTGGAGTCATACTTTTCCCGTTTTTGCCTGTAGCTATCTACAACGACTGCCCCAGCTGTCTTAGCCAGACTGGCCAATTCTTCCATGGAGAGGTCAAAATTGTCCATGCCCTGCAATTCCACACCGATGAGTAGGACTCGTTCCTCTTTTTTCTCCGTTTCAATCATCTAAAAACTCCTCAA
The DNA here is from genome assembly GCF_001837335.1 of Streptococcus sp. HMSC066F01. Classification (GTDB taxonomy): domain Bacteria; phylum Bacillota; class Bacilli; order Lactobacillales; family Streptococcaceae; genus Streptococcus; species Streptococcus oralis_S. The sequence continues at coordinate 90,603 of NZ_KV832073.1, read as the reverse complement.
TCTGGCTTAAAATGCGGTTTTGAACTCCAGGCTCTCCTATCTGATAAAAGGTCACCTGCATGCGATTACGGAACCAGGTCAGCTGACGCTTAGCAAAACGACGGGTCGCCTGTTTGAGACTATCGCTTGCTTTCTCAAGAGTTTGCTCCCCACGGAAATAAGGAAAGAGTTCCTTGTAACCAATGCCTTTGGCTGCCTGCGCATCTGGATAGTGCTCAAAGAGCCACTTGGCCTCATCCAAAAGCCCAGCCTCAAACATCAGATCTACTCGGCGATTGATACGTTCATAAAGCTGACTGCGTTCATCATCCAAGCAGATAATCAAAGGTTCATAAGGACTTTCCTGATTTTCCAAATCCTGACCAAAATGGACGATTTCCAAGGCACGCATAGCACGACGACGGTTAAACTGGGGAATTGCAAGACCTGCTTGCTCCACAAGATGGGCTAATTCCTCATCTGAATAAGGCTCCAAACTAGCCCGATAGGCCAAAATCTCCTCATGAGGTGTTTCCCCACCTAGATGGTAGCCTTCTAACAAGCTCTGGATATAAAGCCCAGTCCCACCAGCGATAATAGCAAGCTTGCCACGGCTTTGAATATCCTCAATAGCCTTCTTAGCTTCTGAAACAAAATCAAAAGCCGAGTAAGACTCGGTCACCTCTCTGACATCAATCAAATGATGAGGAACAGAAGCTTGCTCCTCTGGGCTAGCCTTGGCCGTCCCAATATCCAATCCTCTGTATACTTGCTGACTGTCACCACTGACCACCTCTCCACCAAAGCGCTTGGCCACTTCAATAGCAAGGGCTGTTTTCCCAACAGCAGTCGGTCCAACAATCACAATTATTTTTGTTTTCATCTTTTTTCCTTGAAAAATTTCCATTTTTTCGTTACTATTATTATATCACAAAAAGGTCAGTCAGAAAAATGCTACCACTTGAGGAGCCTGGCTGATCGGGAAGATAAAGGAGGAAGACTCATGGCTAAAGGATTCGCTAAAGGTCTTGTAACAGGTGTCGCAGGAACTGTCGCTGCCGTTGCAGGTGCAGTATACGCAATTAAAAAGAAAGTGATTGAGCCAGAAGAGCAAAAAGCAGCTTTCATCGAAGAAAACCGCAAAAAAGCAGCTCGCCGCCGCGTATCACATTAAGCAACAAAAGAAGTTGAGAAATCTCAACTTCTTTTTATTTTCTTTTATACTCAATGAAAATCAAAGAGCAAA
>NZ_KV832073.1:58134-89278 GCF_001837335.1 Streptococcus sp. HMSC066F01 | reverse complement strand
GGTTTGAAGAGATTTTCGAAGAGTATTAAATAGCCAAATCAAACTTCAGTTGTGGCTTGACTGGATCATAGTCAACCAACTCAAAGTCTTCGGCTTTGATATCAAAGAAATTAGTCCCATCAGGAACATTTAAAACCAAGCGTGGTTGGCAGTTTGACGGCTCACGACGAAGCAATTCCTCTGCTTGTTCAAACTGATTATCATAGATATGAAGGTTGTTGATAAAATAGAAAAACTTCCCAACCTTCCAGCCGAAATGCTTGGCAATCATCATCTGTAGAGCCACATACTGCATAGCATTAATGTGGTGAGCAACCAGCATATCATTCGAGCGCTGGGTCAAAGTCGCATCCAGATAGATGTCCCCATCAACTCGACGGACATCAAACATAGTCTGGAAAGCACATGGAAGGAGGCCGTCTGTCTCCTCAAAAGCCTCGTAATCCCAGAGCGAGATGATATTGCGACGATTCCAAGGGTTAGCTTCCAACTGCTTGAGAATCTTGTTAATGATGTCGTGTTTCTTAACGACCGCCCCATAGCGTTCACCGATGGTTCCTGTCTCTCCCACTTCCCAGTCATTCCAGTAGTGAACATTGTACTTGTCATTGAGCACTTCTAGGCTATTAGACTGATCTTGATAAATCCAGAGTACTTCCTTGATGGCGGATTTGATAGCAATCGGGCGCAAGGTTGTGATGGGAAATTCCCCCTTGGCCAAGTCGTACTCAGCAAAGGCACCCGTTATGTACTTGGAGTTGGCAACAGTCCCATCCTTGTACTTGGGACGTGCTTGTTCAGAAAAGACGCCGTCTTTGAGGATTCGTTCAATATTTTCTTTAAAAATCGTATCTGCTTTTGTCATTTACTCTCACCTCATTTATTGTCCTAACTAGTATAACATAAAAAATCTTTTCTACATACTCAGATAATCGATAGCCCTTTTATATTTTTCTAATCGTTCCAAATCATTGTCAGTGACAGACCTCAGTCTAGATAAATCTGAATTATGCTTCAAATCTGCCAATTTGACAACGCGTGCTAGGGGATTAGATTTCACATTTTCTAGATATGTTTGATAGTCTTGCCCCTTTTTCTTTGACAAAATCTGAACGGCAGCAACTACTGTTTCTGGTAAACCAGCTAATAATAGTTCTTCAGCTGTAAAAGGACTGTCCTCTATAACATCATGTAGCAGAGCCACTGCTTTTTCCTCTTCGGTATCAACTTGACTTGCTACATAAATTGGATGTTCTATATAATCTACCCCTGCCTTATCAAATTGCCCATTATGAGCTTCCGTCGCGATAGACAATGCTAATTCAAGCATGGGTTGTTTTGATGTGTTCATCTAGCGATTCCTTCCCAAAATTAAAACCTATTTCGTTTTATTCGACTTTTAAAAAAGAGCTTGATGGATAACCAAGCTCTATTATCAATCTATCTTATTGCAATACAAGTGATGCTGCTCCGATAACTCCAGCGTCATTTCCTAGAGTTGCAAGAGCTAATTTTGTTGATGTACGTACTTGTGGGAAGGTGTTTTCGTCGTAGACTTTTTGAACACCTTGTAGAAGGAATTCTCCCGCAGCTGACACCCCACCACCGATAACGATTGTTGATGGGTTTAGGATTGAACCGATGTTGGCACACGCGATTCCCAAGTAACGTGAGAAGTTACGGTAAACGATCAAGGCAAGGTCGTCCCCTTCTTTTGCAAGGTCAAAAACAGTTTTGGCTGTTACTTCTTCACCGTCGTCGATCAAGCGTTTCAAGGCCGCATCGCCTTCGTATTCATCAGCATAACGACGAGTCAAGTTGACAATCCCTGTTGCTGAAGCAACTGTCTCAAGACAGCCTTTTTTACCACAGGTACATGCGATTGGTTGGTCAAAGTCAACAGTGATGTGACCAAGCTCTCCTGCCGCACCAGCGACACCGTGAAGCAATTTGCCTTCTGCAACGATACCGCCACCAACACCTGTACCAAGTGTCATAAAGACAACGTCTGGTTGGTTTTCACCAGCACCCATCCAGCGCTCACCAAGAGCAGCTACGTTGGCATCATTATCGATGAAGAATGGAATACCCAAGGCTTTTTCAATCTTTTCTTTAATTGGTTGAAGGGTTTTCCAGTTTAGGTTGTAGGCACCAATAACAGTTCCTTTTTCACGGTCAACCACACCAGGTGATCCCATCCCAATCCCTCGGAAGTCTGTGGCTGACAATCCAAGCAAGTCCAAACGATGTTGAATAGACTCAATCATATCATCTACGATATGACTTCCCTCATCCAAAATGTTAGTCTTGATAGACCATTTTTCTTGGATTTCTCCCTCTTGAGTTAAAATTGCAAACTTGATAGATGTTCCACCAAGGTCAATCCCAATAATCTTTTGACTCATCGTCTTCTCCTTTTTAATTGAAAATGCTTACAGATATAGTATAACAAAATCGTCCATTTTGTGCAAAGGTTTGCATTAACTTCCTAGAAATTATTCTGATTTATGGTTTCCAAAGACCAGAACCATCTACGTAGTATCTGCCACCATCAACTTGCTCATTCTTTGCCATTTTACCATCTGATTTCAAATAGTAATTTCCTTGCCAAGTATTACGAGCGTATGAACCATCTGATTTCAAGTAGTACCAAGATTGATAAGAAAAGTCATAAATCCACTCACCTTGTGCCATTTTACCGTTCGCTTTGAGATAAAAAGCGCCTTGCCAAGCATTTTGTGCATAGGATCCATCTGATTTCAAATAATACCAAGCTTGGTATGATGAATCATAAATCCATTCAATTTGAGCCATCTTTCCGTTTTGTTTAAGGTAGTAACTTCCTATCCATGTGTTTCGTGCATATGAACCATCCGATTTGAGATAATACCATCCTTTGTAATATGAGTCATATATCCACTCACTCTGAGCCATTGTCCCATCTGATTTGAGATAGTAATCTCCTTTCCAAGAATTTGTTACTGGATTACCATTGTCAGAATAATAATACCAATATCCGTCCTGCTTAACCCATCCACTAGAAGAAACTCTATTTTGTGGACTAGACTGGCGTGGTTTAAAGACTCCCCGAGGTGCATTTGCACGTTCACAAGCTATCCCATCACCATCTTTGTCTAGTCTTGAAGAATATCCAGGCTCTCCTCTATGGATATCAGAATAACCATTTTCCCATGCTTCTTTACAACTAGAAAAATGAATATTTTCTTCTGCACTAACGGGTTGAGCAAACAAACCTAAAATTGGAAAAACAGTAAGAATCACTTTCAGCAAAATTATTTTTTTCATCATTTCCTCCTAATAAAATGACATCGTTTTCTTTTTATTTTATCAAACTTAATTCAACAATTCAACATATCCATTATATTTTTTAATTTATGAAATTTATTTAGAATTCACTTCCAACTCATACAATTTTCTCACTGCGTTACAGCCATAGATAGTTTCCGCTTGGTTCAAGTCTGCCAAAGTCAGAACTTTTTCCTCTACCTGTCCTGTTTCCAACAAATGCTGGCGGTAGATACCTGGTAAAATTCCTTGACCGATGGGTGGTGTGTAGAGTTTACCATTAATTTTTAAGACCAGATTTCCAATAGAGGTCTCAAGCAGTTCTCCTGCTGCATTATGGTAAATGATTTCCTGTTTACCTAGGCTTAAATGTGGTCTGTGAGTGGTTTTGAAGTAGGTAAATGCTTGCTGCAAATCAGCTTCTTGCAGGCAGAGTTTAGCCTGACAGAACTTTGGACTAAGTGGTGTTAAGATTTGGCGACTGAGCTCTATTTCTCCAGACTTGCTGGTAATAATTCGCAAGCGGTAGTCTTGATTATCATCACAAACTTGACACTCTTCCTCTATCTTTTGTCTCAGTTTTTTTGGATCAAAAGGAAAGGCAAAATAACGACTCGCTTTTGTCAATCTTTCCAGATGTTGATCTTCAAATAGTAAGTTCTTCTGACTTATTTTCCCAGTTGAAATCAGTTTGAAACGAGCTTGTTTACGATAGAGAACAGCCGCCTTTTGATGAACCTCTCGGTATTCAGATTCCCAAGTGCTGTTCCATGTAATGCCTCCGCCAACACCATAGACGGCTTTTCCTTGATGCAGTTGAATAGTCCGAATGGCGACGTTAAAAATCCGGCGCCCATTTGGAAGTAAGAGACCAATCGTTCCGCAGTAGACTCCGCGTGGTTGGGGCTCCAAGTCCTTAATAATTTCCATGGTCGCAATTTTCGGTGCTCCCGTTATGGAACCACATGGAAAGAGCGAACGGAAGATTTCAACTAGGTCCACATCCGGTCGTAACTGACTCTTAATGGTCGAAGTCATTTGCCAAACGGTCGAATACTGCTCCACCTGACACAGACGCTCCACATGCTCACTTCCAACTTCAGAAATACGGTTCATATCGTTTCGCAAGAGGTCTACAATCATCATATTTTCAGAGCGATTTTTAGGATCCTGCTCCAACCAGCTAGCCTGGGCAAGGTCTTCTTGGTCAGTCACTCCACGCTGAGTCGTTCCCTTCATTGGTCGCGTTGTCAACTCACGGTCATTTTGCTCAAAAAAGAGCTCTGGGCTCATGGAAATCACTGCCATCTCATCATGTTCAACATAGGCATTGTAGCCCGCCTCCTGCTCTACCACCATACGATTGTAAATGGCAAAAGGATTGACACTCAAGTCTTGCTTGAGTTGGACAGTGTAATTTACCTGGTAGGTGTCCCCCTGACGCAAATGATGGTGAATCTGGGAAATAGCTTTTTCATAGTCCTCTGCAGATGTTTGTTCACGCCACTTTGAAGGCAAATCTACTTCCTCATAAGTCAGAGGAATAGGGGATGTTTCCACCCTATCGTGAACGGTAAAGTAAAGCAAATATTCGCCCAGTAGAGGAAGTTTGTGAACTGCTAGTTTTTTCTCAAAAGCAGGTGCAGCCTCATAGCTGACATAGCCCACGACATAATAACCTTGCTCTTGGTAGCTTTCCACTTGTGCCAGCAAGTCTGCCACTTCTGATAAATCTCTCGTTTTTAACTCTTTGATAGGCTGAGTGAAGGTGTATCTCTCCCCCAAAGCTCTAAAATCAATCACTGTTTTTCTATGCATATCTTAAGTATAGCACAAAAAAGCCGACCTACAACAGCTAAATCCAGCTTTGTTTACTGATTTCTATAACGAAAAATCTTCTCTAAGTTACTTTTTTCTACTTTTGGCAATTCTCCATCAGATAGCACCCCTTCTTCTTGTAAAAACTGGTCCTATTTGGAGCACTTTACACAAAAATTCAACAAAAAAACAGGGAGAGTCTTGGTTTCTATACCCTTACTCTCTCTGTCTTTTGCTTTTTCTGTCACTACAGAATGATTTTACGACTTTCTGATAGAATCTTGTGGATACTGCGCACGCGCACCTCCGATTAGTTTGGGACGACTAGCTAGAGCCGTTACATGGGCATGCCCAATTTCTCTCAAAAGAGGGCGAATCGGAACCTGAACATGCTTGACATGCATGCCAATCGCAGTATCTCCGATATCCAATCCAGCATGGGCCTTGATAAATTCAACCTCTACTGGATCCCGCATAAACTTGAAGGCTGCCAACTGACCCGAACCTCCTGCATGAAGTGTAGGAAGGACACTGACGATTTCAAGACCAAACTGCTCTGCCACCTGACGTTCAACAACGAGGGCTCGATTGACATGTTCACAACCTTGAACAGCTAGATGAATTCCTTTATCCTCTAGGGTATCTAGGATGGTCTTCACAATGATCTCCCCAATTTCTTGACTGGATTCCTTGCCAATCTGACCACCTATCACCTCACTAGAAGAAAGGCCCAAAACAAAGATAGTTCCTTGCTTCAAATTAGCCTTGTCTATTACATCTTCTACAATCTGGCTTGTTGCTCTTTGAATGTCTTTTTCCTTCATACTTGATACCTCTTTTGTCACTATCTATCATATCTTTTTTTACTGATTTTATCAAGGCCAACTAATCATTCTGATTTTTAAAAGTAAAACTCCCAGAATAGACTGGGAGTTAGCTAATTGCTATTTTATTAATGTATATTTCAACTGTCGTCCCTTTTTCGGGTGCAGAATTGATCTTCATCTGGTAATTGTCTCCAAAATGAAGTTTGAGTCGTTGGTCGACATTTTGAAGGCCAACTCCCCCACGTTTGAGCTGACTTTGACTACTATCGCCAGCAGCTTGGAAACCAACACCATCATCCTCAATGCGGATGACAAGCCCTGTATCCTGTTTCTGAACAGAAACTTTAATATGTCCCTGTCCTTCCTTCTCCTTAATACCATGGTAAAGAGCGTTTTCTACAAGAGGTTGCAAAACCAGTTTAGGCAAGACTAAATTATCAAAGTCAGGTTCTTCAGCAATCTCATACTCCAGCTTATCACCATAGCGTTGTTTCTGGATAAAGAGGTACTGGCGGACATGATTGATTTCATCAGAAAGAGAAATCAAATCCTTGCCTTGATTGAGCGCCAAGCGGAAATAGGTTGCCAAGGACTTGGTCACCTGAACCACTCGCTGACTATCCTGAAATTCAGCCATCCAGATGATAGTGTCCAAGGTGTTATAGAGAAAGTGGGGGTTAATCTGGCTCGACAGTGCTTGAAGTTCATACTGCCGTGTCGCTTCTTCCTGCCTGCGCACATCAGCCATCAGCTGATCAATCTGATCTAACATGGCATTAAACTGGCGAGTCACTTCTCTCAGTTCATAGGCACCAGCTTCCTTAGCACGAAGATTTTGTGTACCAGAAGCAATTTCCAGCATGGTTTCTCTCAAATCCTTCAAAGGGGCAATCCAGCGTTTGAGACTGAACCACACCAAGCAGAGACAGGCAAGAAGAGATAAGGCACTAGCACCAAGCAAGGTCCACATGAGTTGACTCCGAACCTGGTCTAACTTCTCCAACGAAGACACGCCTATCACCGTCCAATCAGTTCCTGCAATCTTTTCCTGACTGACGTAGGATTGATGGTCTAGCGTATAGCCCTGCCCCGTCTCGATGTAGGGTTTCATGGCCTCCATTTCACTCGCTGAGCTATAGACAGTACGTTTAGGATGGTAGACAAATTCATGGTTTTCATTGATGATAAAGGCAAAGCCCTGCTGGCCCAACTGAAGTTGGTTGAGATAGGATTCCAGAGTTTCGTAGGAAATATCCAAACGAAGCACACCAAGATTGGCTCCCTTTTCATCAACAAGTTCCTGAGTAACAGAAATGACCCATTGACTATCTGATTTACGAGCTGGGGTTAAAACTGGCTTAGCTCCCTGATGAATGGCCTTTTGGTACCAATCCTCAGCCATCATATCTGAGGAAGTTTTCATCTGCACACTATCATCTGTAGAAATAACCTGACCGGATTTGGTGACCAGTACCACCGTTTTCAAGTCCTGGTCTGCCTTTAAGATAGTCAAAAACAGATCTCGGATTCCCTTGACTTGGTCTTGGTTAGGATTCTCAGCATAGGCTAGGACATCCTTCTGCTGGGTCAAACTGGTCGAGGTGGTTTCTAATTTTTTGATATAATACTGAATAAAGTGGCTAGTTTGGCTGATGGTCGTTTGGCTATTGCCCTCAATAGTGGCCTCAATGGCTGATGAACTAGATTGATAATAGAAAGTCCCAACCACAGCTAGGAGAATGAGAAAGACCAGAAAGATGGAAATAACCATTCTGACTAGGAGAGAAGAACGCTTCATCGACCTTCCCCTTTCTTAAACTGACGAGGTGTCACACTTGCAATCTGTTTAAAACGTTGGGTAAAGTAGTTCATATCTTCAAAACCAACCTTTTCGGCTATCTCATAAATCTTTAAATCCGTTGTCAAGAGCAAAAGCTTGGCTTGTTTGACACGTTCTCGCACCAAATAATCCTGAAAAGGCAGGCCCAACTCTTTCTTAATCAAGGAACTCAAATAAGTCGGACTAAAACCTAGGTCACTGGCCAAAGACTTTAAACTAAATTGACTATCAGCCAGATGAGACTGGATCTTCTGAGCAATATTTCCCTCAAACTTATCAGTCAATAAATCTTGTAACTGCTCTTCCTTTTCTTCCTTGTCTAGTTTTTGCTTGATTTTCCCCAACATTTCCTCAATATCCTGACGAGAAAAGGGCTTGAGCAGGTAGTCATCTACACCGAGTTTGACGGCAGACAAGGCATAATCAAAATCATCGTAACCTGTCAAAAAAACTAGGTGAACCTGAGGATAAGTTTCTCGGACCAGACTGGCCAACTGGATGCCATTTAGCTGAGGCATGTTGATATCGGTTAAAATGATATCTGGCACCTGCTTTTGAATTAAGTCCCAAGCCTGTCTTCCATTTTCAGCCTGACCGATGATTTCCATATCGTAGGCTGCTACATTGACCAGCTTGGTCAATCCTTGTCTTACTAGATATTCATCCTCTACGATTAAGATTGTGTAGGTCATGCTCTGCTCCTTTGTCACTTACTAGTATCAGTATAGCAAAATTCTCCTCTAACTGCTTAGGAAAGACTTCTTAATCTACATAATCTAGTAAATAAGCGTAGCCTTTTTCTGCCATTTGGTCTTTGGGAATAAAGCGGATAGAAAGACTATTGATACAGTAGCGCAAGCCCCCCTTGTCCTCTGGACCGTCCGTAAAGACATGGCCAAGGTGAGAATCTCCAACTCGGCTCCGCACTTCCATGCGTGTCATATTGTAAGACTTATCTTCTTTGTAGGTAGCAACATCTGGGCTGATGGGTTGGGTGAAACTAGGCCAGCCACAACCAGACTCAAACTTGTCTTTTGATGAAAAGAGCGGTTCGCCAGTTGCCACATCCACATAGATACCAGATTCGAATTTATCCCAGTAGCGGTTTGAAAAAGCTCGTTCTGTTTGATTTTTCTGGGTAACTGCATACTCCTCAGGTGACAAGGTCTTTTTCAATTCCTCATCACTTGGTTTAGGATATTTGCTGGCATCGATGACGGGGTAGGCAGCCTGATTAACATTGATATGGCAGTAGCCATTTGGATTTTTCTTGAGGTAGTCTTGGTGATAATCTTCCGCCACCACAAAATTCTTCAAGTTTTCCTTTTCAACTGCCAGAGGTTGATCGTATTTCTTAGCCACCTCATCAAAGACTTGGTTTATTACCTCCAAATCCTTGTCATCTGTGTAATAAACACCGGTACGATACTGGGTACCCACATCATTTCCTTGTTTATTTTTGCTTGTTGGATTGATAATGCGGAAGTAATGAAGCAGAATTTCCTTGAGGGAAATTTGATTGGCGTCATAGGTGACATGGACAGTCTCCGCATGTCCTGTTTGGTTAATCAATTCGTACTTGGTTGTTTCCCCTCTACCATTTGCATAGCCTGAAACGGCATCGGTTACTCCAGGCACGCGTGAGAAGTATTCCTCCACTCCCCAGAAACATCCCCCAGCTAGATAAATTTCGTGCAAGTCTGCGTCTTTACTCACTTCTGTTTTTTTCACTGTTTTTCCTCCTTGGCTAACGGATGCTTTCTCAATTTGCGAGCTATCTGTCTGCCCTGCATTTCGCATCAATAGGAAATAGAAACCGGTTATGGCTAGGAGAATGATCCCTGCCAAGACAAAAAGTTTTACTTTATCATTCATAGCCTTTCTCTACCCCATTTCTTTCAATTCTTTTAAAATCATATCCTTATCCATAAAACCTGGTTGTGTTTTGACCATCTTGCCTTCCTTGTCTATAAAGGCTTGAGTCGGGTAAGAACGGACACCATAACTTTCCAAAAGTTTGCCTGATGGATCAATTAGAACTGGAAAATTTTTATAATCCAATCCCTTGTACCAATTCTTAAAGTCCGCTTCTGCTTGTTCACCTTTGTGTCCAGGAGAGACCACTGTCAAAACTACATAGTCATCACCAGCATCCTTAGCAATTTCATCCGTATCTGGAAGGCTGGCTAGACAGATGGAACACCAAGAAGCCCAGAATTTGAGATAGACTTTCTTGCCCTTGTAATCAGACAAACGATAGGTCTTGCCATCTACACCTGTCAGTTCAAAATCAGCGACTTCCTGACCTTTAGTCGCAGTTTGTGAACTAACTTGTTCTGTTTTGGATTGCTCCTTCATAGTAGACTCGTCTGCCATGTTTTTAGCCGAACAGGCTGCCAAGCAACAAATTGAGCCTACTCCAAGGAGACATGTTTGCCATTTTTTCATTTCTTTTTCCTCTCTATTCAAATAATGTAGTCAAAATGGAAGCATTTCCCAAAAGCACCAAGATTCCCATCACGATAATGAGGAAACCACCCACTTTTTTGAGGATTCCGAGGTAAGGATGCAGTTTTCGGAAATGTTTCAAAACATAGCTGGAGGCGAGAGCTAGAACTAAAAATGGTAGCGCCAAACCCAGCGTGTAAACCAACATGAGACCAGCTCCCTGCCAAGCACCTGAGCCACCTGAAGCCGCTAAGGCCAAAACAGAGCCCAGAACTGGCCCCACACATGGCGTCCAAGCAAAACTAAAGGTTAACCCCAGTAAAAATGCCTGACTATAGCCGTTACCCTTTTGCCCCTGTCTCTTTAATTGTAGCCTTCTTTCCTTGTAAAGTCCTTGGAAATGTAAGACTTCCATCTGGTGCAAGCCCAAGAGAATGATAACCGCACCCGTCACATACTGAAACCAAGAAGCATACAGCAAATTGCCTAAAAAACCAGCTCCATAACCCAGTAAGATAAAGATAAAAGAAATCCCCGCTATAAAGGCCAAAGTTCGCAATAAACTAACAACTGAGATTGAAAATTTTCCGCTGGAAGCCTGAGCATCATTCTTATCATCCAACAAGACCCCTGCATAGACTGGCAACAAGGGTAAGATGCAAGGAGAAAAGAAGGAAAGAATTCCAGCAAGAAAAACACTGATAAAAAAGATTACATTGTCCATTGCCTTCCTCCATTCTTTGATTTGATAAGTCTATTATAATTCCCAACTCTAAGAAAAAACAGGGACAATGATAGGGAAAAATAGGAATTTAATCAGTTTATTCAAAAATCTGGCACAAAAAAAACCAGACAAGGTCTGACTTTGGTAGATACAGAAAAGAAAATCACCTATCTTCCCTACTTATCTGGTAATAAATAAGATCCGCAACGTAGTCTTTTCTCTCCACACCATTGTCAATGGTTTTTAGATAAGACATTCCCGCTTTTTCCATAACACGGCCTGAAGCTGGATTGAGACTGGCATAACGAGCTCTGACCTTTTGAAAGCCTGCTTGGGTAAAACAAAAGTCTAACACAGCTTTCAAGGCCTCTGTCATCATACCTCGGCCCCAAAAGTTTTTTCCTAAAACATACCCAATTTCACAACTTAAATCTTCCTCGTGCATTTCAATGATGCTGATATCTCCTATCACATGCTCTGGGTTCTCTTTGAGACAAATGGCCCATTTGTAATAGTTGGGATTGGTATAGGATGCAACCCAATTTCGAATCGAGTTCCGAGTCACCTCAACATCAGGATGAGGATCCCAGGTGACATAGGTCAGATTCTCAGCAGACGAGGCCCAATTTTGAAACATGGCTTCCGCATCACTCTCCACAAATCTTCTCAAGATTAAACGTTTCGTCTCTAACATTTGAGTACCGATTGCTTTCATAACGTTACCTCGCTTTCTAAGCTTAAGGCTCAAGGTAAAAAGACTATACTTAGTAACAGCTAGAAAACAAGTTTTTCATCTAGTTACTTGACGCAGTCGCTGTCTGGTTTGAAATGCGCTTTACCAAGCTTTTTCAAACCTAGTCATCGTTGCGGGGGTGAGACAAGGAAAATCGAACTCTACGAGTTACCGAATCTGCCTCGTTTTCCCGTTTCTAGGCTCAGGGTAAAAAGGTCCACAGGACTAACTCTCACTTTTTTATTTCAAGGTGAGAGGCTAAAAACCTCCACTGGAGATTATTCTTGCTCTCGAGTTTCAAGGCAAGAAGCTAAAAAGGTCCACAGGACCTTCTTCGCTTTCCCATTTCTAGGTTCAGGGTAAAAAGGTCCACAGGACCTTCCTTGCTTTCTCATTTCTAGGCTCAGGGTAAAAAGGTCCACAGGAGGTTCCTCGTTTTCCCGTTTCTAGACTCGGGCTGAAAACCTCCACTGGAGGTTTTCACTCCCAAAAGTCATCAAAGACGGTGATTGGTAGGTGGCGTTTGTGTTGGCCTTTGTACCACCAGTTTTCTATAGTCGCCTGGGCTTCTGGGCTGATTGTTTTTCCTTCTAGGTAGTCATCAATCTCTTCATAAGTGACTCCGAGAGCGACTTCGTCTGCAATACCTGGTTTGTCTTCTTCCAAATCTGCTGTTGGGATTTTTTCATAAAGGGCTGGGTCTGCACCAAGCTCCTTCAAGAGTTGCTTTCCTTGGCGTTTATTGAGGCGATAAAGTGGGAGAATGTCTGCACCACCGTCACCAAACTTGGTAAAAAAGCCTGTGATATTTTCCGCAGCATGGTCTGTTCCAATGACCGCTCCGCTATGGGCACCCGCAAGGGCATATTGAGCAATCATACGACTACGAGCCTTGATATTTCCCTTGTAAAAGTCTGAAACAGGACTTCCTGTCGCTTCAACTGCTGCTGTCATAGCATCAGCTGATTCCTTGATATTCACAACCAAGCTGACATCTGGCTGGATGAAAGCAAGAGCTTTTTGAGCATCTGCTTCATCAGCTTGCACGCCGTATGGCAGGCGGACAGCGATAAATTGGTAGCTGTCATCTCCTGTCTCTGCTCGCATTTCTTCCATCGCTAATTGTGCTAAGCGCCCTGCCAAGGTTGAGTCCTGACCCCCAGAAATCCCTAGTACAAAGGTTTTAAGGAAAGGGTGTTTTTTCAAGTATCTCTTTAAGAAATCAATCGAACGACGAATTTCTTCCTGGGCATCAATCACTGGTTTGACGCCCAGTTGCTGGATAATGGTCTCTTGCAAACTCATTCTTCTTCTCCTTCACCAAGAGCTTCCTTGCGCATCTTATCAATCAAGTCCATTTTGTCCTGCCAAATATCACGCGCCAAGTCTACTGGGTAATGTTGCGGATTGAGTACCCGTTTATACTCATCCCAAAGCTTGTCAAATTCCTTGCGAGCATAGGCCTGAATCTCAGTCAAACTAGGCAAGTTGTAAACTAATGTTCCTGCTTTGAAAATATCCACCAAGAGAGGAACGGCATCAAAATTACGAACGGTCTTTTTGATGTAGGTATAAGTTGGATGGAACATCTTGATTTCTGTCATACCGCTCACATCCACACCATCATAAGTAATGTAATCACCTTCTGACTTGCCTTTTTCACGACTGGTAATGCGCCATACCTGCTTCTTACCTGGCGTTGACACTTTTTCAGCATTATTAGACAGTTTGATGGTATTGCGCATCTGACCATTTTCATCTTCAATAGCCACAATCTTATAAACCGCTCCAAGGGCTGGCTGGTCATAGGCTGTAATCAGCTTGGTACCCACCCCCCAAACGTCAATCTTAGCGTGTTGCATTTTGAGGTTAAGGATGGTATTTTCATCGAGGTCATTGGAAGCGTAAATTTTGGCATCTGGATATCCAGCCTCATCTAACTGTTGGCGAACTTTCTTGGAAATGTAGGCAATATCCCCAGAGTCGATACGAACGCCTTTAAAATTGATCTTATCACCCAACTCACGCGCTACCTGAATGGCAGCTGGCACACCGATACGCAACGTATCATAAGTATCTACTA
This sequence comes from Streptococcus sp. HMSC066F01, assembly GCF_001837335.1. Classification (GTDB taxonomy): domain Bacteria; phylum Bacillota; class Bacilli; order Lactobacillales; family Streptococcaceae; genus Streptococcus; species Streptococcus oralis_S. The sequence continues at coordinate 75,499 of NZ_KV832073.1, read as the reverse complement.
GAAAGACACAGTCACGATGGGTTGAAGCATAGGCCTTGAAGGCTTCATAGTCGTTTCCATAAACCTGTACCAAGGCATGGGCATGAGTCCCCAAGACTGGAATACCAAAGAGCTTCCCGGCACGCACATTGCTGGTTCCATTAGCGCCACCAATCACAGCTGCGCGTGTTCCCCAAATAGCCGCATCCATTTCTTGCGCACGACGTGTCCCGAACTCCATCAAAGGCTCATCTTCAATGACCGAACGAATACGTGCTGCCTTGGTCGCTATCAAGGTTTGAAAGTTAACGATGTTCAAGAGAGCCGTTTCGACCAACTGGCATTGGGCTAGAGGGCCTTCAACTTGAACAATTGGCTCATTAGCAAAAACCAAGTCCCCTTCTTGGGCAGAACGAACCGTCAACTCCAACTTGAGATTGCGGAGGTAGTCTAAGAATGCCCCATGATAGCCAAGCGACTCCAAGTAGGCAATATCGCTATCTGAAAAGCGCAAGTCTTTAAGATAATGTACAATTCTTTCCAAACCAGCAAAAACTGCATAACCGTTCTGAAAAGGTTGCTGACGGAAATAAACTTCAAAGACCGCCTTTTTATTGTGAATTCCTTGGTCAAAGTAAACTTGCATCATGTTAATCTGGTACAAGTCCGTGTGCAATGTCAAACTATCATCTGGATACATCTGTTTTCCTTCTTCCTACTTTACAAAGGTATGAACGTATTCTACCACTTTCACACCGTCCGATAAATTAGTACTATTATAACACATTTTACCGAGATTGATAAAAAGCTAACAAGCTATTCTCCATTCTCCAGTTCATCCATATCTTGCTCAAACTTTTTTTGAGCCCATTCGCCATAACTTTTAAGGCCGAGATTGCCGATAAAAACCCAAGGAAGGTAAATCAGATAAGTAATGACCCAAGCAGACAAATATTTAAGGTTCAGAGGATTGTGCTGATAAATTTCGATATTGAATTGATAATTCTCCAACATCAAGAGAGTCGTAATAGCGAGAGTTACCAGCAAACACCCTCCAATCGTAAAATGAAAACGACTATAGTAGGTCACTCCAAGTTGTCGTGCACGATTGAAAAAGAAGAAAATTCCTAAAAGAAGGGTAACCAGAAGAATATTAGGATTAAAAAGAGCAGGTGCTAATACTGCCACCAAATAACTTAGCATAATGAGCCCGATAAACACATAAAAAGACTCTGCCCCTGCTTTGTTGATCAGTTGTTCTTCTCTTTCGTCTAGTAATTGATAATAAAAAAATCTATTTTTCATCTTCTTCCTCCCAAAATAGTTGGTCTAATGTTTTGCCTAAGCATCTGCAAATGGACTGGCAAAGGGAGAGACTAGGATTGTATTTCCCTGCTTCTATCAAGCCTATAGTCTGCCTAGTAACACCCACAGCCTCTGCCAAATCACCTTGTGTCATATCACGCTCCACCCGAGCTAGCTTTAACTTTAAATTTTTAGCCACTAGCATCCTCCTTCACATTTTTAAAAAGTTGCGCTTCTTTTAAAAACATTATACCATATATCTAACTTAATGCAATATATAAATGTCATTTTGTAAGATTTTATTAACAAAAAACTCTCTATCATCTTACATGATAAAGAGTATTCGTTCTTATTTGATACTCAGCTAAGCTCCTCTTCAAAAGATAGAAGTCTAGGTCACAAATCCTTTTGGTAATAGTATCTTTGTCCTGTATAGGGATAGTCTTGCAAGGTAAAGACTTCCTTGTAGCCATGGCTTAGATAAAAATCTGGCGCTTGAAACTGGTAAGTATTCACGAAAGAAAAACGACAGTTTCGATTCTTGGCTTCATTTTCTGCTCGCTCCAATAGTTTTGAACCAATTCCTTGTCCCCTCAATTCCTCTTTCACAAATAAATATTCGATTTCCAACCAATTTCCGAAAGTCTCAGCTACTAAGCCCGCCATGAGATTGCCCTTTTCGTCTTCAACATAAAGGTTCAGTGGCTCGCTTTCAGCCTCTTCTCTTTTAGAACGATTATAAGCACGAATCAAATCCCCTATTTCTTGCGCTTTAAGCGATTCCTTATTTTCCAATCTAACGTGCATCCAAACCTCCTAATAAACTACTACAGCTTGATTATAGTCTTATTTCGATGGACTGTCAAACTAGAAAAACTCACCAAACAGAGTTGATGAGTTCATGATTTATTTTCTAAATTTCCACTGACTATAAATCCCAAAAACAAGGATCCAGATGGCAGAACCAACTGCCCCCATGAAGGTAGACTCTTGCAAAAAGAGAGTCACGAAAACAAAGACAAAAAAGAGAATGGTTAGGGGATTAAGCAAGCGATACTGAGGCATGAGGTAGCCATCAGCCATGAAGTCTTGTGACTTACGGTATTTGAGATGGGCCACCATAATCAAGATATAAATCGCGATGTAAACACCTGATGAGGATGCGGTGATCAAAGCAAAGGCATCTGAAACACCTGGTAGCACGTTGATAAAGGCAGCCAGAGCAATCAAGATCGCTGAGGCGATGATGGCATTTTGAGGTACATTGTGGCGAGAAAGGGTATCGACCTTGATGGCCTTTAAGAAACGATTGGGCGAATCATGGGCAATCTGATATAAGTGTCTCCCTGTTGAGTAGAGAGTTGAGTTAAGAGCAGACGCTGCTGAGGTCAAGACAACAAAGTTGATTAGAGCCGCCGCCCACTTGATCCCTGCCAGTTCAAAGACCGTTACAAATGGAGAATCTGAAGAATTAAGATAAGACCAAGGAATAATGGCCATAATCGCAATGAGAGCTCCCCCGTAGAAGAAGATAATTCTGAGAGGAATTTCCTTAACAGCTTTGGGCAAGACCTGACGAGGGTTCTTTGTTTCAGAAGTTGTCACCCCGATAAACTCAATCATCAGATAGGCAAAAAATACCATTTGAAAGGCCATGACAAAGTTCATAACTCCGTTTGGAAAAAGAGAGAACTGGTCGCTGATATTTGCCAAACTTGCAACACCATGCGGTGTCTTAAAGCCTGTCAAAACCATAAAGACCCCAGTGGCAATCATGGCTAAAATCGCCACAATCTTGACCATAGCAAACCAAAACTCGACTTCTCCAAAGAGCTTAACCGCAATCAGATTGACCAAAGCCAAAATCGTTAAAAAGACAAGCTGAATCAGCCAGCTAGGCCAGGTAGGGAACCAGAAGCGGACATAGTCTGAGATGGCAGTGATTTCTGCCATACCGATAAAGACAACTGACAGCCAATAAGACCAAACTGAGAAATATCCCCAGCCTTTCCCCAAATGACGGGTGATAAAGTTGATAAAGGTATGCTGTTCTGGATCCTGATACAGCATCTCCCCAACAGCCCTCATCATCAAAAACATAAAGGCTCCTGTGATCATATAAATCAGAATGATAGAAGGTCCAGTAAGGCTGATAGAGCGACCAGCACCTAGGAAAAGTCCTGTTCCGATTGTTCCCGCAATAGCCATCACCTGCACATGGCGATTGGTTAAACCACGCTCCATTTTGTTTTTCTTCTTATTTTCACTCATATAGTCTCCTTTTTATCCAAAAAACCAAAAAGGAGTTGAGCAAGGCAAAACCTTCACTACTCCTTTTTCATCCTATTTAGGCCGTTTTCTCAACCTTTAAGATTTTGACATCATAGCTTCCAACTGGTGTTTCAATCGTTGCAGTATCGCCAGTCTTCTTGCCAATTAGAGCACGGCCAATCGGACTTTCATTTGATACTTTACCAGCAAAAGCATCTGCACCTGCAGAACCGACGATGATGTAGACCTCTTCTTCGTCTTCACCGACTTCTTGGATTGTTACTGTTTTACCGATTGCTACCTCATCTTGGGCAACTGCATCGCTATTAACAATTTCAGCATAGCGAATTTTTGTTTCTAGACTTGAAATTTGTCCTTCAACAAAAGCTTGTTCATCTTTCGCTGCTTCATACTCACTATTTTCTGAAAGGTCTCCATAGGAACGAGCAATCTTGATACGCTCAACGACTTCGGGACGACGGACGAGTTTCAACTCCTCTAATTCTTTTTCTAGTTTTTCCTTTTCTTCAAGGGTCATTGGGTAAGTTTTTTCTGCCATTCTTTTAACTTTCTTTTCTATTTACTTTTTTAAAACAAAATTATGTGGAAAACCACATAATTTTAGTTTGAACTACTTGCTTGAGGTAATTTGCTATTGATATGCTCTGCAACGTTTTGATCATGTTCTTCTTTTGTTGTTGCAAAGTATACTTTACCATCTTCAACATTTGCTACAAAGTACAAGTACTCACTCTTTGTCTGGTTTACACTTGCTTCAATCGCATCCGAACTTGGGCTATCAACCGGTCCAGGCATGAGGCCAAGGTGTGTGTAAACATTGTATGGTGAATCAATCGTTGTATCAATTCCAGCGTCATCTGCTAAACTAATCTTTTGACCAAGTTTTCCTTGAGCATATAGGATAGCGATATTACTTTGAAGTGGCATACCAGCATTCAAGCGGTTATAGAAGACACCTGCGATTTTCTTGCGATCTTCCGTCTTAGCACCTTCTTTTTCGACAAGAGAAGCAATGCTGAGCAATTCATTAACTGTCAGATTCTTTTCTTTGATCGTAGCGTAATATGGTGACATAGCCTTATCCATAGCAGCTACCATGTCATCAATCAAACTTTCAACAGTTGTGCTGTCTTTGATCGTATAGGTTGCTGGGAAAAGGTAGCCTTCAAGACGATAACGAACGCCACTGTCTTTTGTTGGAAGACTTCCAAGTAGGTTTGGATACTTGGCTACTAATTGTGAGATAAAGGTCTCATCTTGAGCTTTTGCCAAGAAAGCATCCGCAGTAAGAGGTTCTTTAAATTCACCTTGAAGTTGTCCTACTGTTTGAGCGATTTGCTCTAATGTATAGCCTTCTGGAATGGTCAAGTTTGCAAGAACAGGTGCCTGAGCTTCAGGAGTCCCACCTTTTTGCAATTCTTGAATCAACTCATCCGTACTCATACTCTTCTTCAAGTTGTAATAACCTGACTTCAAGTTAGCATGGCTATAGTATTTAGCATAAAGGCTAAAGATCAGTCCATGTTTAACCAAACCAGATTTTTCCAAGGTGCTTCCAATTTCTTGAACATTTGCACCGTCTGGGATTTGAACCGTTACGTAATCCTTAGAGCTTGCATCCACAGGTTTCAAGGAATCTTGAACGTAACCATAACCAAAGTAACCACCAACTGTAACGAGTACTAGGAGAACTAGAACTGTTACTAGGCAACCTTTAGCTTTTGATTTATTCTTTTTCTTAGTTGATGTTGCACCTTGACGACGACTACGACGTGGAGCATCAGCTAATCCACTGCTAGATTCTGTAGAAACAGGCTCAACTCTTTCAGGCATTCCTGGAGTGATTTCCTCTTTCTTGTCTTCTGTTTTATAGGTTACGGCAACCTTAGTCGGAGTATCGTTAAATTCTTTTTCTTCGGGTTTAAGCTCAACTGGTTCTACCTTAGGTTGAACGGGTTCCACTACAGGTTCTTCAGCCAGATGAATCGGCTCTACTAGAGGTTCTTCAGATTCTACAACTTCAATTTTGTCGATGATTGGCTGTCTAATCTCTTTCTCTTCTTGGTCATCCGTTTCATCAGTTCTAGCACTTGAAAGTGGAGGAACACTTGGTGCATTCTTTAGAATTTTATCGACAACAGACAGGGAATCAGCCATCAACTCTTCTGTTGATGTTTCTGGTTCAAGATCTGAAGGAGTTGCTGAACTAGCTTGAGATGATGAAGCCGTCAGATTTGGAATCTCTACTTCTTTCTCTCTTCTATCTTGTTCTTTTACTCTTTCTAAATCACGTAGAATCTGCTCTTTAAAGCTTAATTTTTCTTCTTCTCTTGATTTTTCAGTCAAAAGCATTACCTCCTTGTTGACAATCCATAATATTATATCTTAAAAGTCGTAGAAAAGCAACCAACTAGGGCATTCCCTAGCTAGTTTTCTTTATTTTTCGGCTGCCAGACCATATCATACCATGTTTCCCCAGCAAAGCTTGACTGAGATATTCCTTCATTAACAAAGCCATGTTTTTCATAATAGGCGATAAGGTAGTCATGACATGTCAAGTTAATGCCCTCTCGTTCATGTTCTAAAGCGACTTCTTTCAGAGCCTTTAATAGTCTTTTCCCTACCCCCAAAGCTTGTGCTTCCTTGGCAATAGATAGGCATGTCACAGAAATATAACCTCCAGGCTGATGGCTATAGTCTTTTATTTTTTCTGTAAAGGACTGATCTTGGAGATGGCGGTGTGGGACGACTGGACCTTCGATATAACCAAGAATACGCCCCTCTTTTTCAGCTACCAGAAAACTGGTCTGAATTTCCTGCAAATGCGCCTCAAAGACCGAACGAGGAATGGCTTCCTCAAGGGAAAAATTCTCTAGCTCTATCTCTATAATCCGATCTAAATCCGAAAATCTTGCTTGTCTGATTTTCATATTTCCTCCTGATAAAAAGGATTCTCCCAAATCAGATACCATTCAGAACCACTGCCATAATGACTCTCTGTCACTTCTTCTTCAACAAAGCCATTCATTTCAAAATATGATAGCAACTCATCAGGACTTTGCAAAAGAATACCTTGGTGATTTAGTTCGACTGTCATCTGTTTCAAGGCTGCAAGAAGAAGAGTTCCCAGCCCTTGTCCCCAATGATCAGGATGAATGATCAATGATTTTATTTCTACCCATTTGGGATGAATAGACTGAGCTTCTCCTAAAATATAGCCCACGAGCTGATTTTCATCCCCAGCTACAAGAAAGGTACCCGCAGACTTGCGGATACTCTCTTCTAAGGATTGGCGGCTAAGGGTCTCTTCTGATGAAGGATTGGCTTCTTCAACCGCCAACATTTCTTCTAAATCTGATAAGGTAGCTTGCCTTATAGTGATTGGAATTTCCATCTGTTTTCCTTATTGGACGTTGCTTGTCAAGTTAGACAAGAGACGTTCAAATGAATATTCATAGGTTTGGATGTCTCCTGCACCCATAAAGACGTAAACAGCATTGTCATGGTCTAGGAGTGGAGAAACATTTTCAACAGTGATAACCTGATGTTTCTTGTTGATTTTATTAGCTAGGTCTTCTACCTTGACATCACCATGGTCCACCTCACGAGCTGATCCATAGATTTGCGCTAGGTAAACGGCGTCTGCTTGATTCAATGCATGGGCAAATTCGTCCAACAAGGCAATGGTTCTTGTAAAGGTATGCGGTTGGAAGATTGCCACGATTTCCTTGCTTGGATATTTCTGACGAGCCGCATCCAAGGTTGCAATGATTTCTGTTGGATGGTGGGCAAAGTCATCAATAATCACTGTATCATTGACTATTTTTTCAGTGAAACGACGCTTAACACCTGCAAATGTTTTCAAGTGTTCACGGACCAAGTTCAAGTCAAATCCAGCTGTGTAAAGAAGACCAATAACAGCAGTCGCATTCATGATATTGTGACGACCAAAGGTTGGAATGTGGAATTGACCCAATTCTTGACCACGGAAATGAACGGTGAAGGTCGAACCAGTCGTAGAACGAAGGAGATCACTAGCTACAAAGTCATTGTCCTCAGCTTCAAAGCCATAGTAATAGATTGGCGCATTGGCTGTGATCTTACGCAACTCAGCATCCTCACCGTAAACAAACAAACCTTTACTAATTTGTTTGGCATAGTCGTTAAAGGCATTGAAAACATCCTCTAGACTTGTAAAGTAGTCTGGATGGTCAAAGTCAATGTTGGTGATGATAGAGTATTCTGGGTGGTAAGGCATGAAATGGCGCTCATATTCGTCTGACTCAAAGACAAAATATTTAGCGTTAGCTGAACCACGACCTGTCCCGTCACCAATCAAGAAGCTGGTATCTGTGATGTGAGACAAGACGTGTGACAACATACCTGTTGTCGAAGTTTTGCCATGAGCTCCTGCCACTCCCATGCTGACAAAGTCGCGCATAAAGCTACCTAGGAATTCATGGTAACGTTTGTAGCTGATACCATTTTGATCCGCATAGGCGATTTCAACATTGTTGTCTGGACGAAAGGCATTCCCCGCGATAATCTCCACATCACCTTGTAGGTTCTTTTCATCAAAAGGAAGAATCGCAATCCCTGCCTGCTCTAGTCCACGTTGAGTAAAGTAATATTTTTCAACGTCTGAACCTTGAACCTTGTGTCCCATTTGGTGCAACATCAAGGCTAGGGCACTCATCCCTGATCCCTTGATTCCAATAAAATGATATGTTTTTGACATGCTTTTCTCCCCTACTCAGTAATTCTTGTCAGATTCAACTCTTGGGCAACCTGACGTTCCTGTTCTGTTTGCTTATTCTTTTTATTATAGATTTGACTCTTCTTTAGAAAATCATAGTTGTTCTTGTTAGCTTTTTCCGTTTGGGTTTTCGGAGTTGGATTCGCCACTTGGCCAACCTCCTCAGCTAAGATATAGTGAGACTGGCTCAAGTTTTTACTAAATTTGGCAAACTCACCTGGATTTTCCTTTTGAAATGGTGCTGTTGGTTGGTTTCCTTGACGAACAAGTGTTGAACCATTGTGTCGTCTGGTATGACTAACATCCTGAGTCAAATACTTGGCTGAACGTTTCTTCTTCAAGTCCGCACGCGCCTCTTCTCGAGCCAACTCTGCATAAGTCTTTTCAACTTTTTTAGGTTCTGGACTTGGCTTTGACTCCTTGTTAATCACTGGAGAAACTACGGTTTCTTCCTCATTGATAGGAGACCATTCCAAATAGTTCTTATCGCGGTAATCACCTTTGATATTGCTAATAAAGTCTGACTCATCGTACAAGTCCATGACTGGCATTTTGGTCAGCATGATCTCATCATCTGACACCAATGGAAATCGATCTTGTTTCATTTTGTATTTCCTTTCAACACTTCATTATAGCGTATTGTCTTGATTTTTCAAGTGCTGGCTTCAGAAATTCCCAAAATTTCACGAATTTCTGCCAGACTGAGACTCGCACGCGACTCCGTACCATCTAAAACTTGGGAAACCAAATGTTTCTTTTGTTCTTGAAGTTCTTGGATTTTTTCTTCAATGGTCCCCTTGGTAATCAAACGATAGACCTCGACCATCTGCTCCTGCCCCATGCGGTGAGCTCTTCCGATAGCCTGGGCTTCGACAGCGGGATTCCACCAAAGGTCAACTAAAATGACCGTATCAGCTCCCGTTAGATTGAGACCAACACCACCCGCCTTAAGGGAGATGAGAAAGGCATCTCTCTCCCCTTGGTTAAAGGCCTTAGTCATCTCCTGTCTGTCATGAGCAGGAGTTGAACCTGTGATTTTGAAGGAGGTCAAGCCCAAGTCTGGGAGTTCTTTCTCGATTTTTTCCAACATTCCTTTGAACTGGGAGAAAATCAAGACCCGATGCCCACCATCAGCCACTTGTAGCAATAAATCTCGGAGACTATCCAATTTACCACTAGCTCCCTGATAATCGTCCATGAAGAGAGCTGGCGTATCGCAGATTTGACGCAAACGCATGAGTCCAGATAAGATTTCTACCCGACTTCTCTGGAATTCTTGATCTGTCACTTGCGCTAGGCGGTCTCGCATCTGTTGCAACTGGGCTAGATAGATAGCCTTCTGTTGGTCTTCCAGTTCATTTTTATAGACGACTTCAATCAGATCAGGTAGTTCTGTAAGAACTTCTTCTTTCTTACGCCTCATGACGAAAGGCTTGATAAACTGCGCGACTCGGTCAGCCGGTAATTTCATAAACTCTTTCTTGTTCGGCAAGAGCCCAGGTAGCACAATTTGAAAGATAGACCACAACTCTCCTAAATGGTTTTCGATGGGCGTACCTGACAAAGCAAAAACTGCCGGCACCACAAACTGGCGCAAACTCTGAGCAATCTTGGTTTGGGCATTTTTCATGACCTGGGCTTCATCTAAGAAGAGAAAATCAAAAGCCATCTCTTGATAAAGCTCGCTGTCTTGACGAAAGGTGGCATAGCTAGTCACATAGATTTGGTGATTTTCAGAAAGAATTGCTTCTCGATTCGCTTTCAAACCATGAACGACAGCCAAATCCAACTGTGGGGCAAATTTCCTGAATTCATCTGCCCAATTGTAGATCAAACCTGACGGAGCCAAAATCAAGACCCGACTATCTTCTGTCACCTGACTGGTCAAAAAAGCGATGGTTTGCAGTGTTTTTCCCAGTCCCATATCATCTGCCAGGATGCCACCAAAGCCATAGTGATGAAGCATCTGGAGCCAACGGACTCCCTTTTCCTGATAGTCTCTCAAACTCGCCTGCACCCGTATATCTCCCAAAGGAAAATCCTCTGGATGGGTCAAATCATGAGCTAAATGCTGAAATTCTTCCGAGAAAGAGATCCGATCTCGACCTTCAAAAAGCTGAGAAAGGCTATAAGCCAGAGATTTTCGCGCTTGAAAAGAACCATCTTTTAGCTCAACCCCCAGTTCCTGTAAATTTTGACGAATCTGCTTGGTTTCCTCATCAAAAAAGTATACTTGGTCAGAAGAACTGATATAGAAATCCTGATTGCTGGTCAGGGCTTTGAGAGCTTGATCAATCTCTTCTTGGGCAATCCCTTGGAAATCAAATTGGATTTCCAACAATCCTCCCTTGGACTCAATCTGAAACTGAGGAGCTTGAACACTGTAGAGCTGATTCATCTCATCAGACAAGAAAACCTGGCCCAACTTCTCAAAAGCTGGAATCGTATGGTGAAAGAAAGAATAAACTGCCTCTGGCTTCAAAGCCTGTCTCCAAGACTGAAAATCAGCCTCAAAACCAGCCCCTAAACAGACTTGAAATAGTTGGTCTTCCAAGACGGCATCGCTTGAAAATAGTAATTGTTCCAGCTGTTGACGACTAGTCACCTTAACATCTCCATAGTCAAACTGGATATCCAAACGGATGCGGCCGTCATCCTCCCTATCAAAGTAAAAGATTGGTGAAAAGGGTCTGATTTGCAAGCGCTCAGGAGCAGAAACTGTGCCCAGCTGTCCAAACAAAGTCAGACAGGCAGCCAGACGGTCGCGATCACTGTTGTCAAACTGGAGGCATTTTCTTCCTCTCTCCTCCTGAGGAAGCTCCTTGATTTCCTTTAGGAGGCTGATTTGTTTAGGATTTAAGAGATAAAGATTCCCCTTACGAAAGAGAACTGCCCCTCCATAGAATACGTTGACTCGCTCACTTTCAGAAATCTCCATTTCAAAATAATCGGGATACTCCTGCACTGAAAAAGAGAACAGTTCTGCATCGGGATCTAAATCATGAAAGAGAAGATTTTCATAACTAGTAATCTGGTGCTCAAAATGAAAATCTTCCAAGTTCATCAATAACCCCACTCCCTGCTCAAAAAAGGTCAGAGGGAAAAAGAGGTGACGACCTTGATTAGGGAAAAAGAGCTCTTGACTCAGTCCCTCCTCAATCAAGCCACATAAAAAAGTAAGAACATCTTGACTAGCTGTATCAAAAGACTCCCAAGACAAGTCATTTTCATAGTATTTCCCAATCATGTATGGCTTTCGATGGACTAAGACCTTCAAAAAGAGAGGGATGTCACGAATGACATAATATTTTTGACTATCAACTAAACCGATTCGGAGAGTCCAAAGGAGGCGATTGGTTCCAGCTTCTATCTGGCCTTGAGCCGACAAAGTGTAGATTTTCTCTCTCTTCTGAGGTTGGATCCGCTCCAAAAAACTACCACCAAAACCAACCTTGGTTTCGACCTCTTCTTGCTCTTCATGTCCTTTTTCTAAGGATTGTAAAATCACCTGGCCTTCTTCGTCGTTCTTCAGATAATGCTCGAGCGCTGCGAGGTGAACACAGTAACCTCTTTTTTGGAAAAAATCGCAAGCACAAAAAACCAGATCATCCTCTAAACTGTAGCGCAAGTCTTCTCCCGCCACACGAGTATAGAGGCGATTCCCTTTTTCCTTGATAATCTCAATGTTGCCTGTTTCATAGAGTACAACCCCCTCCATGCGCAACTTTCCCGGAATCAATTTAGCCATAGTTACCCCTTTATCTTATCTTTTCATTATACCACATTTTCCCCTACGAAAATAGCCTTCTAGGAAGACTTTTCTCCTAGAAGGCTCGATTTTTAAAGTGTAGCAAAAGTGGTCACGATGCGTTGGCAAACCTCTTCCAGTACTGACTTCGGCATAGCTACATTAAGACGGGCATGAAGAGCTCCTTCCTCCCCAAAGTCCAAACCTCGGTTCAAGATAACCTTGGCTTCATTCTTCAAAAGCTCTTGCAAGCGGTCATCCGTTAGGTCATAGGCCGAAAAATCAAGCCAGATCAAGTAAGTTCCTTGCGGTTTCATGACCTTAATCTTGGTTTCGTTGCCCAAAACATCCACTACATAGTTAATGTGGTCCTCGATGACTTCTTTTAACTCTCCTAACCAGTCCTTACCATAACGGTAGGCAGCTTCTGTCGCCAAATACCCCAAGCCTGAGATTTCATGTTGGTTATTGGCCAACTGGCGTTTTTGGAAAGCCAGACGAAACTTTGGATTTTCAATAACTGCATAGGAATTCTTGGTCCCAGCAATATTAAAGGTCTTAGTGGCACTGCTCAAGATAAGGGCGAAGTCTTTAAAGTCTGGATCAATGGTATTAAAAGACTGGTGTTTGTGACCAAAGAGAGCCAAATCTTGGTGAATCTCATCTGAAACCAACAAAACACCATGTTTTTGGCAGAGATGCCCAATCTTTTCTAACACTTCCTTTTCCCAAACACGTCCACCAGGATTGTGGGGATTGCAAAGGATATAAAGCTTCACATCCTCTTCCACCAATTCCTTCTCCAACTGGTCAAAGTCAATCTCAAACAACCCATCCTTTTCCACCAAAGAATTGGTAATCAATCTGCGATTGTTCAGTTTGACACTGCGGGCAAAAGGAGGATAGACCGGTGTGTTAATCAGAACAGCCTCTCCCTCTTTTGTAAAGGCTTGAATGGCTGTTGAGATGGCCGGTACCACTCCCTCAATGAAGACGAGAGCTTCCTTGTCAAAGTGATATCCGTGTTGACTGGCTTCCCAGTCCTGAACCGACTCAATCAAAGCATCGCTAGCATAGGTATAGCCATAGACCAACTGATCTGCGTAGGCTTGTACAGCTCGTCGAACCTCAGGCAAAACCACAAAGTCCATATCCGCTATCCAGGCTGGTAGAATTTCTCGATCAGCTTCTGCTTCTTTCCATTTATAGGTATGGTGCCCAAAACGATTAGGCAGGCTTGTAAAATCATATTTCCCCATATCTATCTTATCCTTCCAAAGCTTGGCGCAAGTCCGCAATCAAATCTCTAGCATCTTCAATCCCGATTGACAAGCGCAAGAGGTCATCTGTTAAGCCATAGGAATGGCGCACTTCTGCTGGAATATCCGCATGGGTTTGAGTCGTCGGATAGGTGATCAGACTCTCTACCCCACCCAAACTTTCCGCAAATGAGAAGACCTTGAGGCTATTTAAAATATGAGGAATACGTTTTTCATCCACTACTTTAAAGGAAATCATGCCTCCACGTCCTGTATAGAGCACTTCCTTGACAGCAGGTGAATCCTTCAAAAAAGCAACCACTTCTTGGGCATTGGCTGTAGAACGTTCCATACGAAGAGGTAGAGTTTTAAGACCACGAATCAACTGATAACTATCAAATGGTGACAAGACCGCACCAGTCGTATTCAAATTGTAGAACAGTTGCTCATATAGTTCTAAACTATTAGTCACAACTACCCCAGCCAAGACATCATTGTGCCCTGCTAGATACTTGGTGGCTGAATGAAGAACGATATCCGCACCATCTTCAATCGGACGTTGGTAAATCGGACTGTAGAAGGTATTGTCCACCACTACCTTGGCACCCTTGGCATGAGCTAGTTTGGCTAGTTTGGCAATATCAAATTCCAACATCAAGGGATTAGTTGGTGTTTCAATATAGAGAACATCCACATCTTTCTCTAACTCTGCGATCAGCTCTTCTTCTGTATTGGCATAGGTAAAATGGAAACGGCCTTCCTGCTCGACTTGGTTAAACCAACGGAAAGAACCCCCATACAGATCACGAACAGCCAAGACTTTACTTCCTACTGGAAAAACACTAAAAGCTAGTACAATCGCAGCCATACCTGAGCTTGTCGCTAGGGCATAGTCTGCTGATTCGATTGCCGCCAAGACTTCCTCCGCCTTACTACGAGTTGGGTTTTTAGTACGGGTATAGTCAAATCCCGTAGACTGACCGAACTCTGGATGCTGATAAGTTGTTGAAAAATGAAGTGGAGTCACCAAGGCACCTGTTGCCTTATCTGACTTGATTCCCGCCTGGGCCAAAATTGTGTTGATGTGTAGTTCTTTGCTCATACAATACCTCCAAATCTATAGTAACTATTGTACCACTTATTTTCACTAACTCATTTTCTTGTTTTCAAGAGCTAGCTATAGTTTCAAACTATATAAAAACGATAGTTCCTTGAGAAACTATCGTTTTTCCTGTTGAATAGACTGGTTATTTAACGTGTTTTGCCAGTTCTTCTTGGGCTTTTTTATTTGATTCTTCTTTTTCTTTTAGCCATTTTTCTTTCGCTTTTTCATACTCATCAGCCGTTACAGTCTTATCTTGTAACTTGAGATACTTGTATGATTCGACACCCTTATTTCCAGCTTGTGAGAATGGCGATGAGAATGGAACTGTCTTTCTCAAGGTCGGTGTTCCACCCTGAGAAACGTTTGGAATTGCAAGGGCGCTATCAACGAGCCAAGCTTGAATTTCAGCATATTTTTCATAACGTTTCGCTGGTTCTTGCTCCTTGTTCGCTTCTTCTAACATTTGAGTGTAAGTATCCAGACCAACTGCCTTAGCCTTGTCATTGACCTCACCTGGTTCTAGACCAATGTTTTGCAATATACCACCGTTATTGACATTTAAGATATCAAGATAGCTTGATGGATCCAAGTAGTCAGCACTCCAACCGCCATTATAGATATCAAAGTCTTTTTGAGCTGCAGTTTGAGCTAGGTAGCTAGAGTTGTCAAAGTCATCTGTTGATAATTGTTGGATATCGATAACCACATTCTCAGCTCCTAGAACAGATTCGATGGATTGTTTCAAAGAACTTGCTTCAAGTACACCTTTTTTAGCTGATTGGTCAACTGTTACATCCAAGTGGATTGGGAATTGCACACCCTTAGCTTCCAATTCTTTCTTAGCTTCTGCAAATTTAGCTTTAGCCTTGTCAGGATTGTAGTATGGATCTTGCGCATCTGCAAAGTTGATTCCTTGCCATTCTTGGCCATAGTTGACCATCTTTTCTGAAACAACATCACCAAAGTCTTTTCCGTTGATACTTACAAATGTTGGAGGTACAACCAAGTTACGAATAATCTTTGTTGCTCCGTCCTCCCCTTGAGATTGTGCTCCATAGGCTGTACGGTTATAAGCATAGTTGAAGGCTTGACGGAAGTTTTTATTCAGAACTGCTTCTTGGGTTGATTTCTTTTCAATATCTGAGGATTTAGACGTGAAGTTATAAGATTTTCTGTCCAAGTTGAAGTTCAAGTAATAAGAAGTTGCGTTTTGCATACTATAGATGATGTTATCCTTGTTCTTCTCTTTAATGCCTTCAAAGCTTGAGCTATTTGGATAGAGAAGCGCGTAGCTGTATACTCCTTCTACGAAGTTACGAGCTAGGGCATCTTGGTCACTACCATCATAGTAAGTCAATTTCACATCGTCCACAAAGACATTTTTAGCATCCCAGTAATTTGGATTTTTCTTGTATTCGATAACAGATTTTGAAACAAAAGATTTCATCAAGAAAGGTCCACTATACAAAATACTAGAAGGATCTACCTTACCAAAATCATCCCCTTTTGATTTTAGGAAGTCTGCATTGACAGGGAAGAGAATGGTTGAAGTTGTTTTAGAATTCCAATAAGGTTCTGGACGTGTCAAAGTATACTGAACTGTTTGGTCGTCAATCGCCTTAACACCGACAGTTGAAAAGTCAGTTGTTTTCCCGTTGATATAGTCATCCAAACCTGCTACAGAGTCTTGAACCAAGTACAAGGCTTCGGATTTTTTATCAGCAGCATATTTCAAACCTGTCACAAAGTCTTGGGCCGTTACAGGGGCATATTCTTCACCCTCATAAGTATACCATTTTGCATCCTTACGCAATTTGTAAGTATAGGTCAAACCGTCCTGAGAAACAGTCCAATCCTCTGCCAATGATGGAACATAGTTACCGTATTGGTCATTTTCCATCAACCCATCCACCAAATTGGTCACGATGTCGGTAGTTGTTGCACGGTTTTCTGCAAGATAGTTCAAACTAGATGGATCGCTCGAATAAACATAGTTATATGTTTTAGAAGCGCTACTTGAATTTCCACATGCGCTCAGTAAGATACCTGCGCTTAACACGACACTTGCAAGTGTCAGATACTTGGCCTTAGACTTTTTCATTTCCAGAACCTCCTGTTTAAAAGTTTTGTCTTATTATACAGCTTTTGTTTTATTTAGTCAAGTAATTTCTGAAGAAAAACTTAAAAAAGCATATTTTTTGCTCTTGATTTTAGAAAAAGTTCTCTTTTTTTAAGAAAAATGTAGTATAAAAACCTTTCTATTACAGAAAGGTTAAATTTATTACTTTTATTTATAAATCTTTTTACGATATTTTCAATCGTGTACGTAGTCTGTCTGCTTGAGCTTTGCCGATTATCTTGTCCAGGAGTCGTGTCCGTAGGCTCATCAAACCATAAAGGCCTCCTCCAAGCCCTCCGATGAGAGCCACATAAAGGAAACTCCAGAAACGTCCACTTGGTTGGAAGACAAAACCGAGTAGCCACTGCAAGAAGCCAACTAGGATAAACATGACAAGTGTTAAGATGGTAATCAAAATGGTTCGCTTCAAGATAATCTTTCGACGAGCACCCGTTACCTGGCAGATATCTCGGTACATCAGGACATTTGGAATAATCAAGCCGATAGTCGTTGAAATCAGGGGACCGTAGCTGTGGAAAATAGCAATGGTTGGCAATTGCAAGACGAGCTTAGCAATGGAACCATAGATAAAGTAAAGAACTGCCTTGCGGTTGCGGAACATAGCCTGAAGCATAGGAGACAAGACCATATACAAGCCTAGGATAGTAGACTGCAAAACTGCAAAGACAAATAAGCCCATGGCCAGACTATCTGGCTTACCGTAAAAAACTGTATAAAGAGGCTCCCCTACCATGACAACTCCAACCATTGCCGGCAGTAGAAATAAGAAGAGCATGGTGAG
>NZ_KV832073.1:9810-58034 GCF_001837335.1 Streptococcus sp. HMSC066F01 | reverse complement strand
TGCAAGTCGCCTTTTACATAGTTTTCCGTCAACAGCGGCAAGCCGACACTCCCAATTGAAACTCCCACAGAGATTAAAATCATGGTAATTTTATTAGGATTGGCAGAGAAATAAGAAAACATGACAACCAAGTCTTCATTGCTGTAGTTAGTAAACCACTTCATACTATTGATAAAGGTCATCTGGTCTAAAATCTGGAAGAGCTGAATGGCTGATCCTGTCAGGATAAAGGGAATGGCTTCCTTGATGGTATCGACTAAGAGTCGCTTACTATTGATCTTATCACGTGTTTCAAATACTCTTTTAAGCAAACCTTCTTGGGCAAGGAAGTAGATCAAAACTGCAAAACTTGCCACCATCCCCACAAAGGCCGCAAAGGTCGATTGAGTAACGGCTGATAGGTAGTCACCAGAACCCATCTTCATAATGAAGAAGGTTGCCATCAACATCCAGATAACACGGATCACCTGCTCAGCGATTTGACTCATAGCATAGGGCTTAAGGTTGTTCATCCCTTGGAAGAAGCCCCGGATGACACTCATAGATGGGAAAATCAAGACCGCCCAAGCCAAACTCTGCATGATGGGAATCAGGTCTTTCCCCACACCTGACAAGTCTGCTAACCAGGGAGAAAAGAGATACAAGACCAAGGCAAAGACTAAGCCCAAGCCCGTCATAAAGCTTAAGAAACTCCGAATCAAGGCAAAGCTGTGCTCTTCTTCCCGCATGGTATTGTACTTAGCCACTTGTTTGGCGACCGCAACTGGGATACCTGCTGTCGAAATCAGCAAGAACCAGGCGTAAATATTGTAGCCCATGGTAAAGAGTCCATTTGCCTTGGCAGCATAGGTCCCCATCCAGATATACCAGGGAATAATGTAGATAGCACCAAGGAGGCGACTAATAAAGTTACTAGCTGTTAGCCAAGCAGTCCCTCGCAACATCTGGGCTTGCTGGTGATTGTTTTCGTTAGACATAGCTTCCTCATTCAATTTTGATAACTAGGAAAAGTTCCTTATCTTCCATTATAAACTTTTCCTTGTTACTTGTAAAATTCGGGCTTGAAGTTTATAATAGAAAGTATGATTAAGATTGAAACCGTATTAGATATTTTAAAGAAAGATGGCCTTTTTCGCGAGATTATTGATCAAGGACATTACCACTACAACTACAGTGAAGTTGTTTTTGACAGCATCAGTTACGACAGTCGAAAAGTAAAAGAAGGCACTCTTTTTTTTGCAAAAGGTGCTGCCTTTAAAAAAGAATACCTCCTATCCGCTATAACGCAAGGATTAGCTTGGTATGTCGCAGAAAAGGACTACGAAGTCGGTATCCCCGTCATCATTGTGAACGATATCAAAAAAGCCATGAGTTTGATTGCTATGGAATTTTACGGTAATCCACAAGAAAAACTCAAAATTCTCGCTTTCACAGGGACAAAAGGAAAGACTACAGCTGCGTACTTTGCTTACCACATCCTATCTCAACGCTACCCAACAGCTCTCTTGTCAACTATGAACACAACTCTAGATGGCGAGACCTTCTTTAAATCTTCCTTCTCAACACCAGAAAATATCGATCTTTTCGACATGATGGCTCAGGCTGTTAAGAATGGAAGAACCCATCTTGTAATGGAAGTCTCTAGCCAAGCCTATCTTGTTCATCGAGTCTATGGTCTGACCTTTGATGTAGGTGTCTTTCTTAACATCACTCCTGACCATATCGGTCCGATTGAGCATCCTAGCTTTGAAGACTACTTCTATCACAAACGTCTCTTGATGAAAAATAGTCGAGCAGTTGTCATTAATAGCGACATGGACCACTTTTCTGTATTGAAAGAACAAGTAGAAGATCAAGAACATGACTTCTATGGTAGCCAGTCAAGTAACCAAATCGAGAACTCCAAAGCCTTTAGCTTTTCCGCTACAGGTAAACTCGCTGGTGATTATGATATCCAACTCATCGGTCACTTTAACCAAGAAAATGCAGTTGCTGCAGGACTTGCCTGTCTTCGTCTAGGTGCCAGTCTGGAGGACATCAAAAAAGGGATCGCTGCAACCCGCGTTCCTGGACGTATGGAAGTTCTCACTCAGAAAAATGGAGCCAAGGTCTTCATCGACTATGCCCACAATGGTGATAGTCTGAAAAAACTGATTTCTGTTGTTGAAACTCATCAAACTGGAAAGATTGCCCTGGTTCTCGGTTCGACTGGAAACAAGGGTGAAAGTCGTCGCAAAGACTTTGGACTCCTCCTCAATCAACATCCTGAGATTCAAGTCTTTCTAACTGCGGATGACCCCAACTATGAAGATCCAATGGCCATTGCTGAAGAAATCAGTAGCTATATCAGTCATCCTGTTGAAAAGATTGTCGATCGTGAACAAGCCATCAAGGCGGCGATGGCCATCACAAATCAAGAACTCGATGCCGTGATTATTGCGGGTAAGGGAGCTGATTGCTACCAGATCGTCAATGGAGTGAAAGAAGCCTATCCTGGAGATGCAACTGTCGCAGAACGTTATCTATAAAATCAAAAAATCAAGGGAAGTTTTCCCTTGATTTTTTTTAGTCTTCTTTCTTAAATGAGTTTTTAAGACCTTCAACGGCACCTTCTACAGCACCTTTAGCATCTTCAACAACTTCTTTGGCTTTGGCAACTGTTTTTTCTACAGCACCTTCTGCTTCTGTCTTGCTATCGCCAGTAACTTTACCAAAACCTTCTTTGATAGCACCAGTTGCTTGATCCAATTTATTTTCAAGTGACATAGCTCTGTCTCCTTTGCTTTTAATACGATAAACGTTATCGCTTACATTCAGTTTATGCTTATTCTTTAGTAAAGTCAAACAATCTGCTCAAAATGAAGCAATTAAGATAAATAGAAAGTCAACCGTTCCTTGTCGAAATCAACAGTCAGCTCATACTTTCCAGCTTCATTTTGAACAATATAGCCTAGAACGACTAAACTGTCCACAAAGATATCACGACGTTTCTGAATTAATTGATCTTTTTTGAGAAACTTCAGTAAAAAGGTCGTCATATACTTGAGGGCATACTCAGGATTGACATCTCCCAAAATGGCATAGAGTTCCTGCTGTTTTTCTGTCAAAGGATATTGATTCTTGACCTTGTAGAAATAGTTGGATAGAGTCATCTTTTCTCTTGCAAAGTCCGTACGTTCGACTAAAATGGCGGCATTGGTTTGATTTCGCAATTCTGTCTCAAAAGTCTTCTCCAACAAGGCTTGATAAACTGGACTATCCTCTCTGACAAAAATCTCTTGGTCAACGACCAGACTGTCTATTGATTCTAGAAAAGGGAGATTAAGAGAATAACGTTTGTTTTCCCTTAGGATCAAGCCTGCCTTTATATACTCTTCCATGAGTTTATCAACTGCCACATCTGGAAACTGAGCCTTAATTTCTCGGAGGATCACATCATCATGCTGGTCCAGATAGTCCACCAAATCTATAAAAAATGGCTGTCGAGTTAAACGAGAGGGATTAAAAATCTGAATCATGAAGATTCCTTTCTTTACATTCTAAAAGAGGAGATGCTGCCAACTGACTGGGATTGGTCCCCGGCTGGTTCAGAGGCACTGGAAGTTCGAGTTTCCTGTAGTATTCCCTCCAAAAATCACTGATCTCCTGCTCCCCATCCCCAAATTTCATGGGAATAGTTTCAAAAATCGGTAGGATTTCAGCGATGTACTGGGAACAATAAAAGCCATTCCCATCCGGATAAAACGAGCTATTATAAGGAGCGCCTAGATATTGATAAGCCTTCTCCTTCACCAAGTCAACTTCCAGCTCTGGATAGACATAAAGATCGTAGAGATGAGTCGGTTCAAAAAATTCTACTGGTTCTTGACAAATAACACCTGCTTGCCCACTAGCATGATAGATCAATCCGTCCAAAAAGATAGCTACATGACTATAGTTCCCAGTGGAAGCCTGGATGGCCTGCCCCATATCTGAAAGATCCTTCACAAAAATCAAATCACCATTTTCTAACATCTTTCTCTCCTAGAAAAAAAGGAGCCGAAACCCCTTTAGCTATAAGGAAAACATCGTTTTCTCGTGTCAATCTCCAGTCAAATAATTACCATTTAAATAATTCATTAACTATATTATAAGAATCACTCTAGCTGAAAATAATAAAGCAGACCCAAACTTCCAAAAGACAGAGCTAAGTATAGGATTCCTATTTGCAATCCATACAAATACCAAAAACTACCACTAACTAAAATAAAAATCGATGTCTCAGCAATGAGGCGATGCCATTTTTTAAAAGCATGTGGAGATTTTGGTGCCATATATCGCGCCCAAAATAAGATTAATAGAACTGCTAGAAGAAAAAATAGGAATTTTTCTAGCCAAGAAATTTGTATCACAGACACGGAGAAAAGACCAAGGATTGCCACAGCCTCAACCAAAAAGCGCAGTCCTTCAATCAATCGCATCATGCTATCACCTTCTATAAATAGTCAAATTAACAGTTCCAAATATTCCTTAAGAATTACCCATTAAAACTTTCAGTCAACTGAGGCACCACTTGTTTCTTACGTGAAACGGCACCTGGAAGGAAAGCATGGTTGTTTTCAAGTTTGAAGTTAAAGGCTGCTTCGACCTTGTCCATGTTTGAACCAAGAGCAAGGATTTCTGAGTTTGAGTTAACGATATCTGTAATCATCAAGACAAAGTCAGAGTAGCCATTTGCTGTATTAGCAGCTTGCATTGCAGCTTCAATTTCAGCTTGGCGTTCCAAGACTTCAGCAATGTCAACTGTGTTTACTTGGGCAACACGGACCTTATTTCCGTTGAGTTCAAAGGTCTTAGCATCGATATCAATCAATTCCTCAGCAGATTTGCTAGCCAAGTTTGTACCAGCTTTCAGCATAGCAAGACCGTACTCTTCCAAGTTCACGCCTGCTAATTCTGCCAATTCAGGAGCAATGACTTTATCAGATGGGTGAGTTGTTGGTGATTTCAAAAGAAGGGTATCTGAAATCAAACCTGACAGCATCAAACCTGCAATTTCTTTAGGAACTGCTACACCGTGTTCTTTGAACATGCGGTAAACGATTGAAGACGCAGATCCAACTGGTTCCAAACGCATGTAGAGTGGGCTTGCAGTTTCAAAATTAGCTACACGGTGGTGGTCTACAACACCATAAACTTCTACTTCAGCGATATCTGATACAGACTGTTGGAATTCGTTGTGGTCCGTTAAGATAACTTGCTCTGCACCTTCTGCTTTAGCTGATGTGATGACGCGTGGTGCTTCAACACCAAAATAGTTCAATACATAGGCTGTTTCTTCGTTTGGTGTTCCAAGTGCTACTGCTTCTGTGTCCAATCCATAAGCCTCTTTTGCAAGATAAGCAAAAGCTACAGATGACCCGATGGCATCTGAGTCTGGATTTTGGTGACCAAATACTAGAATCTTAGACATGATAATACCTCTTTAAATTTATTCATCTTATTGTAGCACTTTTTTCCTCTTTTGACAAAAGTAAGAGGAGTCAAAGGACTCCTCATTAGACATCAATATCGTTAACTAGATTTTTCTCTTGATTTTCGGATAGAAATCGTTCTTTCTGTGGCCGTTTCTTTCGTTTGAGGAGAGCCTCTGCTGACATGGCTTCTTCCTTGCTAGCAAAACCCTGAGCATAGATGAGTTTGACTGGCAAGCGAGCTCGGGTATACTTGGCTCCCTTACCACTATTATGAACGGCAAGGCGTTTCTTCACATCTGTCGTGTAACCAGTATAGTAAGAACCGTCACGGCACTCCACCACATACATATAAGCCTTATGATCCATAGTAAATCTCTTGAATTTCTGACGTATAGGAACCATCATCATTGTGAACAATGAGCGGTGGCAAGACCTTGAAGCCACTCGTCGATCCATCCTTGATAGCTTCGATTAAAAGCATATTGGCTTCCTTTTCTCGTTTAGGATAGACAAATTGCAGGCGCTTGGGTGCCAAATTGTGGCGTTTGAGCATATCTAGGATATCCAAGAGCCGATCTGGACGATGAACCATGGCCAAACGACCATTAGACTTGAGAATACTCTGAGCACTTCGACAGATTTCTTCTAGGTTCGTCGCAATTTCGTGTCTTGCTAGGAGGTAGTGTTCACTCTCGTTGAGATTGGAATGAGGATCCACCTTGAAATAAGGCGGATTACACAAGATCATATCCACCTTACTTCCCTGAATGTGCGCAGGCATATTTTTCAAATCATCGCAGATGACCCGCATCTGCTCTTCCAGGCCATTCAACTGAACCGAACGCTCTGCCATATCCGCCAAGCGCTCCTGAATTTCTACAGATATTATCCGCGCCTGAGTACGTGAACTTGCAAAAAGTCCCACTGCACCATTTCCAGCACAAAAGTCCACAATTAAACCCCGTTTAGGGAATCGAGGAAAGCGTGATAAAAGAACACTATCCACCGAATAGCTAAACACCTCTCTATTTTGGATGATCTTGATATCTGTCGAAAAGAGCTGGTTGATTCGCTCTCCTGATTTTAATAATTGTTCTTCTTTCATACTTTCATTATATCAAATTATGTTAATAGTCCAAACAATTTAGATAATCGTATTTATGGCTTCTTCTTTAAATGTTCTAATGCCTCACGCGTCCAAACAGGCATCATACGTCCAAGTGGCGCAAAACCGTGCTTGATCCGATCATTTGAAAAACGTCTCCGTCTTGGCAATTGATGTTTTTCCTCTTCCAAGGTACGGATAGAAAGACTGGCCTTCCCAGTGTATTCGTCAAAATCCACCACCTGAACTTGGACTTCATCGCCAATTTTTAAAATGTCATAAATATTTTCAATAAATCCCGTCCGAATCTCCGAGATGTGAATCAGCCCTGTCACCCCTGTCTCTAACTCAACAAAGGCACCGTAGGGCTGAATTCCTGTAATACGCCCAGTCAGCTTATCACCAATTTTCATTCTAGTCCTCAATTTCAATCGTTTCAATTACTACATCTTCAACTGGTTTGTCCATTGCACCAGTCTCAACAGCTGCAATGTCATCCAAGACCGCAAACGATTCTGCGTCTACCAATTGCCCAAAAACAGTATGGCGGCGGTCAAGGTGAGGAGTTCCACCTTGTTCTGCATAGATCTCAGCGATTGGTTCAGGCCAGCCACCACGCGCAATCTCTTTCTTAGAATATGGCAAATGTTGGTTTTGCACGATAAAGAACTGGCTACCATTGGTATTTGGACCCGCATTGGCCATAGAAAGGGCTCCACGGATATTATAAAGTTCTTCAGAAAATTCATCTTCAAAAGAGTCACCATAGATTGACTCACCACCCATACCAGTACCAGTTGGGTCTCCACCTTGGATCATAAAGTCCTTGATAATACGATGGAAAATCACACCATCATAGTAACCGTCTTTTGACAGAGCAACAAAGTTAGCCACTGTTTTAGGAGCATGTTCAGGGAAGAGCTTGATACGCAAGTCTCCGTGATTGGTCTTAATGGTCGCAAGAGGACCTTCTACTGTTTCAATGTCTACTTGTGGGAAATGCAATTCTTTTTCTACCATACCAAATCCTTCTAAGGCATCAAAAATGCCATCTTCTTCTACTGTTTTTGTAATATAATCTGCTTTTTCTTTAATTTTTTCATGGGAAACACCCATAGCAATACTGATTCCAGCATAATCAAAGAGTTCCAAGTCATTGAGACCATCCCCAAAGACCATGACATTCTCTGGTTTCAAGTCTAGATGTTCCACCACCTTGGCTACACCAGTTGCTTTGGATCCTGAAATTGGCACGATATCAGATGAATGTTCATGCCAACGCACCATGCGAAGTTTATCCGACAAAGACTCTGGTAAGTGCAAGTCATCCCCTTTATCTTCAAAGGTCCACATCTGGTATATATCTGCTTTTTCATGGAAGTTAGGATCCACATCCAAGTTCGGATAAATCGGATCAATAGCCTCACTGATCAGTTCTGTTCGCGTGGAGAGTTTGGCATCATGACTGCCAACCAAGCCATATTCAATTCCCTCTCGCTTAGTCCAAGAGACATACTCCTCAACATCTGACTTGTCAATCTGATGTTGATAAATGACCTGACCTTTTTTATCTCCGATATAGGCCCCATTCAGAGTTACAAAAAAGTCAGGCTTGAGCTCACGAATCTCTGGAACGACACCGAAAATACCACGCCCAGAAGCAATACCTGTTAAAATTCCTTTTTCACGCAACTGCTTAAAGACAGTGGGAATTGTAGCTGGAATAAAACCTGTCTTTGACGTACGCAAGGTATCATCAATATCAAAAAAGACGATTTTAATCTTCTTTGCCTTGTATTTTAATTTCGCATCCATCTCTCTACCTCTTTTCCATCACTCTTTCCATTATACCATAAAGCTGATGAAATTCCTTTTTTGAAAAAAGATGAAAATCCTATCAAAAAGAGAGCCAGTAAAACTAGCCCTCTCTTTTCATCCTAGAACAACTCTAGAGCAATCATAGTAATCATCGTTGCATCATAGTAGTTGTCCAAAGGTAAATCTTGTGTGAAAAAGTATTTATTTTGCTGAAGAAGTTTCAGATAACCTTCTCCCTTGTCAGACGCATAGGTAATCGGTGCCAAGAAACTACCTGCCTGGTATTGATTGAGGGCCGTTCCGTTCAAGTCATAACCAGCATAAATGCGTTGCTCTTTCATAAAGAAATCCATCATCTTTTGAACGAGTTTTTGGCTTCTTTCATCCTGGCTCTGTGACAAGTGATAAGGCAAACGACAAGCGTTATAAGAATACGCTCCATCATACTGAGATTCGATAGTGTTGGCATCAACAAGGCGTGCCCCTGACTTCTCAGCCCAGATAAAGTCTGGCAAGAGACCCGTATCAGAATGAGAACTGATTTGCTCCAGTTGCCCAAGCATCTTATCCTTAATGTCTAACCACTGTTGGTTTCCAGTCAGGTCATAGAAAGACTGGAAATAGTGGGGAAGGGTATCAGACGTCCGCATTAAGTAATAATAATCGGAATCCTTGTTTGCCCAGTTTCCTACTGTTAAAACACCTGTCTCTTCATTGTAATTGTATCGAAGAATATCTTCTAAGATTTTTTTAGCTTGCGCTTGGTATTCCTGCGCCTTATCTGGCCACTGCTTGGCTGCTTCAATCAAAGAATAAGCGATATAGAGATCACCATCGGTTGCGTTTTGCTTCTCAACCGTTTCGCTACCATTTGTGATCACTTGCTTCCAAGACATCAACTGCGTTCCCTCAATACGATGATTTTGATAATAGCGATAAAGATTCTCAAAATCTGCTTGTGTCGCTTGCCCTTTTTGGGCTGCTAAAACCGTTATGAGCATGCCGTAACTTTGGGCTTCAGATAGAACTGTTGTTCCCTCCGAATCACTCGTCGTACGAACATAAGACTGATCGCCTTTTGTAACGAGAAACTGTTGGCTCCATTGGCTATAAAGGCGATTGCGCATCTCGATTCTAGTCCTTCCTCTTGCCAAAAACAAGGCTAAACAAAAGATAGAAAGAATGAGCACAAACCAGACATATTTTAATTTATTCGTTTTCATAGAACCTCCTATCCTGCAAATCGTTTGGTTTTAACCCACTTGGTTTCTTTTCGTCGGAGTACTTTATCCAGCACGATCGAAGAAATGGAATCAATGGAAACAACGATAAACATCTGTGCATAAGTGAAATAGGCAGCCAAGGCCAACCAGATTTGTTTAGTCGTCGCTTGTCCAAACTGACTTGCTAATGCTGTCATAATTTGCATCAGATAAAGACCAATCATGAGAATCCAGTTGAAGAGCATGAGCTGGGCGATGTAGATATTATCCGCATCAAAAGCAAATGGAACTCTGACATCTGGGAAGAAAAGATTAAGGCAGATTGCTAGCACATTCGCTAGGAAAATCAAATCCGATAGGACAATGGCAAAGTTAAACCAAAAGAAAACACAAGAATAGTTAAAGACTTCTAGTTTAACGCGCCAGTTTGCTCTGCCAAATAAATGCTTAAAGTTCGAGAGAACAACTTCATAATTTCCTTTCGCCCAACGTTTACGCTGCATATAGTAACTCTTTAAGGTCTCAGGTTCTTGTTGGAAAGCCTCTGAATTATAGGCAAGGGCAATTAATTTACCACTCTGCATGATTTTGAAGGAAATATCGGTATCCTCGGTTAAGGCACCATTTTTCCAACCACCGATGCTCTTTACAAAGTCGGTTTGAATGATAAAGTTGGTTCCTGGGATACGCCCAATTTTAAAGAGATGCCACATCCCAACGTGGTGCACGCGCTGAGTAACAACGATCTCTTGGTTGATACAACGAGTCAAGAAATTTTGATTGGCATTTCGAGTCTTGTTGCGGCCGAAAGATGCCACATGACGTTCTGGATCCTTCATCACTTCCTTCACAAGGAAATAAAGAGCATTTTTTTCAGGCATGGCATCTGCATCATAGACACAGATATATTCGCCTGTTGCCATCTCCAAAGCATCGTTTAGAACGCCCGCTTTTCCTCCCGTACCAGTACGGTCTATAATGGTTAGATTTCTTTCAGCATATTCTGGCATGGCTTGTACAGACAAGCATTCAGCATAAGTGTTATCCGAACAGTTATCCGCAAATAAGAGCAATTCCACACGATCGTGAGGATAATTCATATCCAAGATAGCTTTTGCCGTTTGGGCAATAACCACATCCTCATTATGAGCAGGAA
This sequence comes from Streptococcus sp. HMSC066F01, assembly GCF_001837335.1. GTDB lineage: Bacteria > Bacillota > Bacilli > Lactobacillales > Streptococcaceae > Streptococcus > Streptococcus oralis_S. The sequence goes on along the minus strand of NZ_KV832073.1, from coordinate 47,276 downwards.
CAACAATGGTAACCTTAGGATAATAAGGTAGTGGCGAAGTGTCTACACGAAAATCACTGTGTTTAAACCAAAAGTGTACTGCCGAAAAGAGAATTACCAAGCCCCATGCTAGAGAAATCCAAATTGTAAGCAAGGTAAAAATCATTAACATTTGACTAATCATGATTCACCGCCTTAAAATTTTTGTTCACTCGATGGTAGAGAATACTGTATGCAATAAATAATATGACAAAACAAATGCCAAAGGTAAGACTGAGTCCCAAAGCAATGCCAAAAAATATATTGGTTAGAGTCATGTTTCCCTCCTAATATTCTACAATTACATCTGTCTCTAGTTGACGTTTGAGATGACTGGCAACATCTGCGTAGTCTTGGTATTTATCTTTATTATCAGAGTTAATCTCCAAATAGCCTGTTTGGAACTGAATTCCTTGATTGCCATCTTCTCCATGAAAAACTAAACTGCTCAGTTTCTCCTGCAAACCACTAAAGTAAAGTTCCTTCAAAGAATGTTGGTTAGTACTCGATAGAACGAGAAAATTACCATCCGAAACGTAATAGAGCTTATCATTGTAACTCAATTCCTGAGCAATGACCTCTTGAATGCGACTGAGCATCTGGTTATGTTCTTTTGGTTTAATCTGGAAGAACAAATCTTCATGTGCCCAATGAATCAATAGAGATTGAACCGTCACATCACTTTGTGCAGTTACCATAGCCTGGTAATCTGCTCGAGCTTCGTCTTCCTGTTCTTGGACCTTTGAAGCTACCTTGAAGAAATAATAACGAACTTTAAGTAGAATCCCAATCAAAAGTGGAAAACTGATCAATAAGAACACCAGTTGAGTGATTGGGATATAAACTACACCCGCAACCAAAACGATAAGTCCAAGCCCAAATGTTAAGATAAGGGTCCAAGTAAGCAAAAGGTCAGATAATACCAATACTGCAAACAAGGCTAAAGCTAAAAACAAGATTTGTTCTAAAATAATCTCTCGAGCAAAGAAAAAAGAAAGCCCTAAAAGAAGTGACTCGCACCCCAGAAAAGCGAGGAGCCAATTTCTAAATTTATTCCATTTTTTCATTACGCCTCTTCCCCCTCTTTAAATTCGGATACAGATTCAGCAATACCAAAATAATGTTGTATAGCACGAACGATTCGTTCAGAGGCTTTTCCATCTCCATAAGGATTTGGTGCCTGAGACATTTGTCTATAAAGGGGTTCATCTGTTAAGAGGGCTGTCATCGCTTCTTTTACACGTGCAGGATTCGTACCAACTAACTTCAAGGTTCCTGCGCGAACCCCTTCTGGGCGTTCCGTCGTATCACGAAGGACGAGAACAGGTTTGCCGAGGGAAGGCGCCTCTTCCTGGACACCGCCAGAGTCAGTCATGATAAAATCACTTCTTGAAGCCAAATTATGAAAATCGAGTACATCTAAAGGTTCAATCAAGTGAATACGATCGTGACCAGCTAAGATATCTTTTGCTACTTCTTGCACAGCAGGGCTAAGGTGAACAGGATAAACAACTTCAATTTCCTGATGAAGATCGACCATCTCACGTAAAGCTGCAAAGACATTTCTCATTGGTTGACCTTGATTCTCACGACGGTGCATGGTTACCAATACAAGTTTCTTATCTGGGTCCAATTGATCTAGAACTTCATGATAGTAATCCGATTGAACGGTTAGTTTCAAGGCATCAATGGCTGTATTTCCCGTAATGACAATAGCAGACTCAGGGTGATTTTCCTTGAGGAGATTTTCTTTACTCTCACTAGTTGGAGCAAAATAAAGATCCGCAAGACTATCTGTCATCTGACGATTCATCTCTTCTGGGAAAGGAGAATACTTATCAAAGGTCCTTAGGCCAGCTTCAACATGGCCGATACGTACCTGATTATAGAAAGCAACTAAACTTGCTGCAAAAGTTGTTGTTGTATCTCCATGAACAAGAATCATATCTGGAAGTTCTTGCTTAACAACTGGATCAAACTTTTCTAAAATTTTTCCAGTAATATCCAAGAGGGATTGATTTTTCCCCATAATATCCAAGTCATAATGTGGCTCGATGCGAAACGTTTCAAGAACTTGGTCCAGCATTTGACGATGCTGAGCTGTCACAACTGTGATCGTCTCAATACTGTCACTATGTTTTTGCAATTCCAACACTAAAGGGGCCATTTTAATAGCTTCCGGTCGTGTCCCAAAAACAACCATCACTTTCAGTTTTTTCATTATAGTATCCTTTTGTTACAATAATATTTGATACATGATATTAATCACTATATCCAATTATTTCTCAAATCAATTAATTTGAGTATCATAATTATATTACCGCCTATTAATCTAAATGTCAATTTATTATTAAAGTATACTATTGCATTTAATTGATTTTTAACAATTTGTAACCTTTTTGTAACAATGTTATTTACAACCTTCAAAAAGCCTTATTTTAGGAAATTTTAAGACTTTTCAAAGAATCCGTATTTTAAAAAAACTAAACCTTATATGTTTTTTTCGATATTTATTTTTATCTTGATATTTCAAACAATTATATTTTATCACTTTGAGGAATAAATTAAACAATTTCAAACAAATAAATCCCTTTTTCGAATGAAAAAGGGACTGTGATTGTTTACTATATTTAAAATCTAAATCTTATAAAATCTGTCTTAAAACAAATTTTTCGACAGATACAAGATCAATTCTCCGATATCTTCACAAACCGCATTCATGGCCGGTTGATGGTTCTGATACCAAACACCCGTCCCATCTGGAATATAGCCTCGTTTGATGTACAATCTCTGGGCAGGTCCATACCCTGAATGGAGCCCAACACCAAGGGTCACCTTATCCGATATGAGCCTAACTCGTTTTTCTGCTTCTTCCAGCAAGAGATTTCCAATACCTTGATTTTGAAAGGGCTCAAAAACATTGAAATCTGAAAGTTCTGGAGCCATTCCAGCAAAGGGACCCTGCTTAGCATCGGGTAAAATCGTAATGTAACCCGCTACAGCACCCTCAACCTCTGCAACTAAGACTTCTCTCTCCCCACTTTCTTGTTCAAGAAAATATCTATCCAAAATTTCTTCTCTACCCGGCCAACCTTGGCTGATAAATCCTCGAGATAGATCTTGTATGTCAGATTCTTGCATTTTTCCAATTGAACATGTCGTCTTCATAAGCTGCTCCTTTATAGCTTTCTCCTACCATTATAGCACGATAATAAAGATTAAAAGAAAAACCTAGTAAGACAAAAGAATCTTACTAGGTCAACAGGGAATCCTTTCTAACAAAATCCTATAAAAATCTGAAAAAGAGGTCCCCCGGACCGAACTCGCCTTCTCATTTCAAGGCTCGTGAAAAAAAAGACCCGTCGGGGTCTTATTCGCTTTCTTATTTCCGAGCTCATGAAAAAGAGGTCCACTGGACCTCAACTCGCTCTCTCATTTCAAAGCTCATGAAAAAAAGACCCGTAAGGGTCTGAAAAAGAGGTCCCCCGGACCTCTTTTTTAATCTTCGTTTACGAAAGGCATCAAAGCCATTACGCGAGCGCGTTTGATAGCTGTTGTTACTTTACGTTGGTTTTTAGCTGAAGTTCCTGTTACACGACGAGGAAGGATTTTCCCACGTTCTGAAACGAAACGGCTAAGAAGCTCAGTATCTTTGTAATCAACATATTCAATTTTGTTTGCTGCGATGTAATCAACTTTTTTACGGCGTTTGAATCCGCCACGACGTTGTTGAGCCATGTTTTTTCTCCTTTATAGTATTAATTGTCCATTAGAATGGTAAATCATCATCTGAAATGTCCAATGGATTGGTTGCTCCGAATGGATTTTCAGAACGTGAAAAGTCTGGTACTGGGTTTGCAGGTGCTGATTGACCAGCAGTTGGTGCAGAATAAGCTCCACTTGAATGTCCTTCGCGCACTCCGCGGCTTTCCAACATTTGGAAATTCTCAGCCACGACTTCTGTTACGTAGACACGTTGTCCTTGCTGGTTATCGTAACTACGAGTCTGGATACGGCCTGTGATCCCGATAAGAGAGCCTTTTTTAGCCCAGTTGGCAAGATTTTCAGCCTGTTGGCGCCACATAACGACATTGATGAAATCAGCCTCACGTTCGCCATTTTGACTCTTAAATGTACGGTTTACTGCAAGAGTAAAAGTCGCAACTGCTACATTTGATGGGGTATAACGCAACTCAGCGTCACGTGTCATACGCCCTACAAGTACAACATTGTTAATCATAATTTACCTTCTTACGCGTCAAGTTTGACGATCATGTGACGAAGAATGTCAGTGTTGATTTTTGAAAGACGGTCAAACTCTTTAAGAGCTGCGTCGTCGTTTGCTTCAACGTTAACGATGTGGTAAAGTCCTTCACGGAAATCTTGGATTTCGTATGCAAGACGACGTTTTTCCCATGATTTTGATTCAACAACAGTTGCACCGTTGTCAGTCAAGATAGAGTCAAAACGTGCTACCAAAGCGTTTTTCGCTTCTTCTTCAATGTTTGGACGAATGATATAAAGAATTTCGTATTTAGCCATTGATATGTTCCTCCTTTTGGTCTAATGACCCCTAGTCTTTGCAAGGGGTAAGTGAGGTTTGCTCACAATAAACTATTATACTAGAAATACTAGTAGATAGCAAGAGAAAAAAGAGAAAAATGAAAAATAACTCTATTGATTAGAAATAATATTCTCTTTCAGTTCTAAAGCTCTGGCCATCTCTTTCAAAATGAAGAATAGTGAAAAGCCGACTATTACTAAAAAGAATCCTAAGTAAATAAAGGCTTCTACAAAACCTAGAGCATCAATCAGCCACCCCGTCAGAGGAAAAATAACAATCATACTCAGGCTGAACATCATGGAGTAGACACTTAGCATGGTTGCACGTACCTCACTTGGGAGTCGATTTTGTAAATCGTTGTCAAAAATCGGTTGAAAGAGAGCATATAAGGCGTTACTAATCAAATAAATCAAAATATAAATCAGTGGCGTACCAAAGTAGGAAAGTAAGTAGGTCACTCCCGTCAAGAGTACAAGAATTGGAAAGAGCTTTAAGGCGGAATACTTCTTTCCAATCTTACTTGCTAGATAAACTGCCCAGATATTCAAAGCACTGCCCATCAGCATAACCATCGAAATCTGCCATCCTTCTAAGTCCGGCAGTTGATTTTGATAGTAAAAATAAAACATGCACATCAGTGTCCCGATGATTTGGGACAGAATCATCCAACCAAAAAGACTGGGATTTCTCTGCAGCTCCTCTTTAACAGTCAACATAATCTTTTTCATGGTCAGGCGCTCAGATTTTTGCGCTTTAACACTAGGCTCTTTTAGCATCCAAGTTAAGAATAGGACGATTATAGAAGTGGCAATCATGATATAGTAGGTCAAGTGCAATTGACCATGGACAAAAAATCCCGCTAAAACGGTCCCCAAAGACCGAGTTCCTTCTGCTACTCCTGACATAAAACTTGAGATAGACAAGTAGCGCTCTTTTAATCCAGCCTCCACGGCCGAATCATAAACCATAGCTGCACTCGTCCCCGAATCAAAATTATAAGACAAGGCACTCACCACCATAGCGAGTGCATAAATCCAAAAATTACCTTGCCCTAGTAACATGAGAATAGACGACGCAATCCCAGCAATCCGACTGAGATAAAGATTGGTTTTATATGAATAGCGGTCAGCTAACATTCCAGAGGGAATTTCACAAATGACACTGGTGGCATGAAAAATACTTTCCAATAAGCCAATCTGCCAAAGCGACATCCCGTTTTGACTGAGAAATAGAATCCAAAAGCTAGTAATGCCCAAAAAGGCAAAAAATTCCACCCCAGCCATGAGACCGATATTCTTCCGATAATTTGGTTTAAACATCATTTCTCCTTTAACAAGTGTATATATCTTTGTGTCTGTCACTTGTTAATCTGTGCTTTACATGTCCCTCACCTCTTCTTTCTTCTACTTTGAAAAAACGCCCCTAGGGCGTTTTGATTTATTTTACGGTTTAATACGGTGCAACATACGTGGGAATGGAATAGCTTCGCGGATATGTTTAGTTCCTGCTGCGAAAGTTACCATACGCTCGATACCGATACCAAATCCACCATGTGGTACTGTACCATATTTACGAAGGTCAAGGTAGAATTCATATTCTGTACGATCCATTCCAAGTTCTTCCATTTTAGCAACAAGGGCATCGTAGTCTTCCTCACGCATAGATCCACCAATGATTTCTCCGTAACCTTCTGGGGCAAGCAAGTCTGCACAAAGTACGCGCTCTGGATTTCCAGGAACTGGTTTCATGTAGAAGGCCTTGATAGCTGCTGGGTAGTTGATAACGAAAGTTGGCACACCAAAGTGGTTTGAAATCCAAGTTTCATGCGGTGAACCGAAGTCATCTCCATGTTCCAAATGCTCGTAGTCTGCATCTTCATCGTTTTCATGCTCTTGCAAGAGGTCAATGGCTTGATCGTAAGTGATGCGTTTGAAAGGCTCTGCAATGTAGCGTTTCAAAAGTTCAGTATCACGTTCCAAAGTTTCCAAGGCTTGAGGAGCACGATCCAAAACACCTTGAAGAAGAGCTTTTACATAAGCTTCTTGCAAGTCAAGTGACTCATCGTGTGTCAAGTATGAGTACTCCGCATCCATCATCCAAAACTCAGTCAAGTGACGGCGCGTTTTTGATTTTTCAGCACGGAATACTGGACCAAAGTCAAATACACGACCAAGAGCCATAGCCCCTGCTTCTAGGTAAAGCTGACCTGATTGACTCAAGTAGGCTGGTGTTCCAAAGTAGTCTGTTTCAAAGAGTTCCGTTGAATCTTCTGCTGCGTTTCCTGAAAGAATAGGGCTATCAAACTTCATGAAGCCGTTCTTATCAAAGAACTCATAAGTTGCATAGATGATGGCGTTACGGATTTGCATCACCGCTACTTGCTTACGAGAGCGGAGCCACAAGTGACGGTTGTCCATCAAGAAGTCTGTTCCGTGTTCTTTTGGTGTGATTGGGTAGTCTTGAGATTCACCAATCACTTCGATGTCTGTAATATCCAACTCATAGCCAAACTTAGAACGTTCGTCTTCTTTGACAATTCCTGTCACATAAACAGAAGTTTCTTGGCTCAAGCGTTTGATGGTGTCAAACTTCTCAAGTCCCACTTCTTCACCAAATTTTTCTACAAAGTTTGGTTTAAAGGCTACACCTTGGAAGAAGGCTGTTCCATCACGCAATTGCAAGAAGGCAATTTTCCCTTTTCCAGATTTGTTGGCAACCCAGGCTCCGATGGTCACTTCTTGACCAACGTAGTCTTTTACATCGATAATTGTTACACGTTTTGTCATAATCTATCTTCCTTTTTTCGTTTAACTTGTCCGAAGACATCATTACCCACTATTTTACCATAAATAGACTGTGATAGCTAGGTTCTACTAGAGAAAAATCGCGAGATTTTCGTTACAAAAAATCTTCGCTAAAAAGGCGAAGATTCCAAGTTTTATTTTTCCATAAATTGATGCAAACGACGAATAGCTTCTTTTAATGTATCCAAGTCTGTGGCATAGCTGAGACGAACATTTTCTGGTGCTCCAAATCCAGCCCCTGTAATCAAGGCCAGTCCGACTTCTTCGAGAATAGCCGTTGTAAACTCTGTCACATCAGTATAACCCTTCATCTCCATCGCTTTTTTAACATTTGGGAAGAGATAGAAGGCTCCTTGGGGCTTGACAACTTCAAAACCTGGGACTTGGCACAAGAGTGGATAAATGGTATTCAAACGTTCTTCAAAGGCTTGGCGCATGGTTTCAACAGAGTCTTGCGGTCCAGTTAGGGCTTCAATGGTAGCATATTGGGATACTGCTGTCAGATTTGAGGTCGTTTGTCCTGTTAGTTTGCTCATGGCAGCAATAATCTCAGGATTTCCCACAGCATAACCTACCCGCCAACCAGTCATAGCATAGGCCTTAGATACACCATTAATCACGATGGTTTGCTTGCGAATGGCTTCTGACAGACTAGAAATTGGAACAAACTCATTCCCGTTATAAACTAAACGACCATAAATATCATCTGCTAGGATGAGAATATCATGTTCAACAGCCCAATTTCCGATAGCCATGAGTTCCTCACGAGAGTAAATCATACCAGTCGGATTCGATGGCGAATTGAGAACCAAGACCTTGGTCTTGTCTGTTCGGGCTGCTTCTAGCTGTTCTACTGTTACTTTAAAGTGATTGTCTTCCTTGGCCTGGACAAAGACCGGCACACCTTCTGCCATTTTGACTTGATCTCCATAGCTGACCCAGTATGGTGTAGGGATGATGACCTCATCATCTGGATTGACCACAGCCATAAAGAAGGTGTAGAGAGAGAACTTAGCACCAGTGGCAAAGGTAACCTCGTTTGCTGCTACAGAATAGCCATAATAGCGTTCAAAGTAGGTATTAACCGCCGCTTTTAACTCTGGTAGGCCTGAAGCAACTGTATAGAAGGAAGCACGTCCATCTCGAATCGCTTCTACCGCTGCCTCCTGAATGTTTTCAGGAGTATGAAAATCAGGCTGTCCCAAGGTTAAGAAAAGAACATCCTTTCCCTGAGCTTTTAATGCTTTGGCTCTTGCATCACTAGCTAGAGTGACGCTTTCTTCCATTTCTAGTACACGTTTGGATAGTTTCATATGCCCTCCTTATTGGATCACTACTCCTGTTTCAAAGTCAACCAGATAGTACTGGTTTCCTGACTTAACTTCCCAAATCGGCTTGTCCTGATAGCGACCAAAAGTAATCTTGTCAATGTCGCTAGCTCCTTTTTCCCTCGAAATCGTCGCTGCCTTGTCTTGAGAAATCCCCTTATCAAGCTGATAAACATAAATCTTGTGGTCATTCTTCTCAATCAGTACGGCAATGGCCTCTTGCTTTTTATTATGTCCCAGAACACTGTAATAGCCCTCTAGACCATTGTAGAAATCAACCTGATCTGCCTGTTCCAATTCTGCATACTGCTTGGCCAGTTTTTCTCCCTCAAGTCTAGCATCTTGATAGGGTTTCATGCTGAGTGTTATCAGATAAAGAAAGGATCCAGTTAGCACCAGAAGTACCAGAGAAATGCCGATTCCATATTGTATAAGTAACTTGTTTTTTGCTTTTTTCTGTCTTAGTTTCACTCGTCTATTTTACCATCTCTCAACCTTTATTACAAGAGAATATGGGAACTTTCTTAGATAATTTTCCTATAAAATCCATGCCTCTTGTATTTTTATTTATTTATTGATAGAATACCCTTATGAAACAATATTTGAAAGAAAAAATTTCCCAAAATCAATTAGACTTAAAAACAGCTATCATCCTCAACAAAGCAATGCGAAGTTTCAAACCATATGAAGCCAAGGCTGCTAAAGAACACGGGCTAACACCCACCCAATTTTCAGTTTTGGAAACCCTCTATAGCAAGGGAGAACTACGCATTCAGGATTTGATTGAAAAAATGCTAGCCACTTCTGGAAACATGACTGTTGTCATTCGAAATATGGTTCGAGATGGTTGGATTTCTAGAACTTGTGACCCAAAAGACCGTCGTTCTTTTTTCCTGAAACTAACACCTGCAGGACGTAGAAAAATCGAAGAGGTTCTTCCTGACCATATCGATTCTATCGTAGAAGTACTCAGCATCTTGGAAGATGGCGAAAAGGAAGACTTAATCCAGATTTTAAAAAAATTTAAAAATTTGTGAGCAAAATTATTGCTAATTAGTATTATTTGTTGTAACATATATGGTAACAAAAGGGTTCACTCTTTAAATTTTAACTAAAGGAGACACATCATGTCTAAAAAAGTACTATTTATCGTCGGTTCACTTCGCCAAGGTTCTTTCAACCACCAAATGGCCCTCGAAGCTGAAAAAGTACTTGCTGGCAAAGTGGAAGTTAGCTATCTTGATTACTCAGCTGTTCCTCTCTTCAGCCAAGATTTGGAAGTTCCAACTCATCCAGCTGTAGCTGCTGCTCGTGAAGCAGTCCTTGCTGCGGATGCTATCTGGATCTTCTCTCCAGTCTACAACTTCTCTATCCCTGGAACAGTGAAAAACTTGCTTGACTGGCTCTCTCGCGCCATTGACTTGTCTGATACACGTGGTGCTTCTGCCCTCCAAGACAAGTTTGTTACTGTCTCATCTGTAGCCAATGCCGGTCACGAACAACTCTTTGCGATTTATAAAGACCTCTTGCCATTTATCCGTACACAAGTCGTTGGTGACTTTACAGCTGCTCGTGTCAATGACTCTGCTTGGGCTGACGGAAAATTGGTGTTAGAAGAAGCAACTGCTTCATCACTTGCAAAACAAGCTGACGACCTTCTTGCAGCCATCAACTAATCTAGCAAAAACCAGCTCGAATGAGCTGGTTTTATGCTTGTTTCACAAAGACGAGTTCTAAATCACTTGATAAATCAGGTCGGTAGTCAAAGCCGGCAAAGCGGAGCTTACGAGCTTGTTCGACTGTATGGACTTGCCCTTCTATCAAGGCGGTCAAAAAGGCGCCACGGGCTTTTTTTGAAATAGTTGAGTGGATTTTCAGCTGACCTGCCTTGTCCTCCATAAATTTGAAGGTCACCATCTTTTCTCTGATTTCCTTCGAAAATACGGTTTCAAACTCTGATGATAGGAGGGAAAATATCAAATCCTCATCCTCTATCGCCTCATCGTAGGCTGACTTCCAATGACTCTTTAAAGTCTTACCAGCAACTTTTAACTTCATCAAGAAATCCAAACGGTGAGGAGCCATGGGCGACAAGGCGGGGACAACACCGTATAAAGCCGAGGTAATCAGGACATGATTTTCAAGATAGGTTTGTTCAGCCTTGGTTAACTCATCTCGTTTGATATGGCGGTACATGAGACCATCGAAAAGTTTCAAGGCTGGATAGTTTTTAGCCCTGTGATCTTTTAAAGCTTGAATATGGCCGTACTCTTCTTCTGCTTTCTCGACAGATACCTTATAAAAAGTCTCTAATTCACTAGCTGAGTAATTCGCCAGTGATTCAAGGACTGCCTGACTTTCTTCCCTCAAAGGGAGCGCTTCGATACAAGGATGGTCTGTGTTCATTTCTTTTGCTGTTGGGATTAAAATTTTCATATTGTTAGTGTAGCATATTTTTCAATCACGACCAAGAATTTCATCTTAAAAACCTCGGTTCACACCGAGGTTTCTCTGTTTATTTTGGCCATCCTAACCAGATAGCCACGAGAACAAGGGCTGTGCCAGCTAAGCTTGTTAAGATAGATAAGAATTTATCTTTTTTCTCCTTGAACTGAGAAAACCTATTTTTATACTCAATGAAAATCAAAGGGCAAACTAGGAAGCTAGCAGCAGGCTGTACTTGAGTACGGCAAGGCGACGCTGACGTAGTTTGAATTTGATTTTCGAAGAGTATTATTGCACTTTAAAGGTTTTGAGGTAATTATCTTTTCCAACTTGACCTTCGAAGGATTGGCCATTTTCAAGGTAAGGAAGGTCGTCTGACACGGAAGCCTTGACCTTATAAATCTTGCCATCAACTTTAAAGAAGTAGACGGTATCCCCCTTGATGACAGCTGATTTAAGGTCAGAAACCACTCCCTTGATACTTTCTACCGTTTCATTATCCAGCTCTAGGTCGTTTTTATTGGCATACTTGCTGAGGAGTTCATCTACCGTAGTTGCTACGATAACGTTTTGGTACTCCACGGCATCGACCAATGCATACTCCTTGACCAAGCCTGCATTGTCCTTTAAGCCCATGATATAAAGAGGCTTGTCATTGAGATTAACAAGGATAGGGAAGGTAGCCTTGTAGGCCTTCTCTTGCACTGCTCCTTCTGCGGAAGCACGGGCTGATTCTTCAGTTGCTGAAGCTAGATTGTACTTGGTGATTTCACCAGTGCGCATATTTTCAAGGATAAATCCTAGATTACTTTCGTCAGCATTTGCTGAAGTCACTCCCGTGTAGAGATAAATGTCATTTCCGATAGAAAGATAGTTATAGCCCTCTGTCGTTTGGGTAACATTTTTCTTAGAAATCAAGGCATTCCAGAAGCCGTCTTTATACTTGCCGTTGTAGTTGATTTGTTCGATAGTTTCTTCGGCTGGATAGACACGGTCCACCCATTCTGGCACCTCATCCAAGCTGTATTCCTTGGTTTCTCCATTGGTAGCATCTAAGATAATAACAGATGAAGGACGAGGAACTCCTAGACCAAACTGTTTTTGATAAACGGTTGCTACATAGAAGGGATTGCCTTCATCATCCACCTCAAAGGATGGCGTTTTAAAAATCTTGGTTGGGTACTTGATTCGAAGATGACGTTTGACATCACGATTAAAATACTCAGAGTCTGAATACTTCATGGGCGTTTTTAAATCCACTAATTCCGCATTTCCTGTCACCATATCAACCTTGATATACTCACCAATTCCCTTGGACTGATTATTAAACCATTTGATCGGGTCGGCATACTCTAAAGGTGTCACCCGATAGGGCTTTCCATCAACAGTCAGCTGGGTATAAGTATCTGCTGCTACGTACTGGGAGACCTTATCCGTCAGAGAGCCTAGGTAACGGTCACCAATCTTTTCTGCAGTGCTCCGATCTAGGATTGGAACCTTACTGGTATCACTCTTAGGAAAATCTTTAAAATCTTTTTCTGTGATAGACACCACATTAGCATAATTTTTTGCTTGGAAAAAGCTAGAGGTCACTAGACTTACCAGACCAGCAAGGGCAAAAATGATACCTGCAGTCAGAAACAATCCTCTACTAAGTTTGGTAAAAAGGAATCCTTCTAGATTGAGATCTTTGGTAGCCTTACCATGGCGTACATGAACAGTTTTAAGGAGATTGGTATCCTTGCGGAAACTAAACAAAATCCCCATCACCACCAGATGCCCACAGAGAAAGAAGATGAATTCCCAGCTAGTAAGATTGAAGGGAGGCAAAAAGATATACCAGGTCGTTGCGATAAAAACAAGTTCAAATAGTATGCGTTTCATCTGAATTCCTCCTAAATAATCCGTCCTTCCAAATGATCCAGTTCATGTTGGCATATCTGAGCTGGAAAACCTGTTAGCGTAATAGTCTGTTCCTGCCACTTGCTATCGCGATAGGACACCGTAATCGTTTCATAACGAGTCGTCGTTCGAACACCAGTCAAAGACAAACAACCTTCCTCTGTCTCATAAGGTCCTTTATAGGAAAGGAGAATAGGGTTAAACATAACCATGGGAACTAGGCCAAGATTAAAGATAATCACGCGCTTCTGCACCCCAATCATATTGGCCGCCAGACCGACACAGGTCTCACGATTAGCCAGTAGTGTATCCTGCAAATCCTTAGCCAGATAAAGGTCTTCCTGACTTGCAGGTTTCGAGACCTGAGACAAGAATAAGACATCTCGGACAATTTTCTTTTCCATTCTCTTACGCTCCTTACATCTTTACTTTATTATAGCACAAAAGGGGGCAACTTCTATTCCTTTCCCTCAAATGCAAAAAAAGCCATCCGAAGATGACTTTCTTTTTAAATCGCATTCTTATCAAGACCAAGTTTACGTTGAACAAACTTAACGATTTCGACGATAAGAATCATTGAGAAGCTTCCAGCTAGAACAATAGCCCATTGTGATAAGTCTAGTTTGGTTACGTGGAAGATTCCTTCAAGAGGTTCTACGACAATTGTTGCCATCAGAAGAATGAAAGATACCAAGATTGACCAGTTAAAGGTCTTAGACTTGAATGGGCCAACTGTCAAGATGGATTGGTAAACAGACTTGACATTGTAGGCATGGAATAGTTGAATCAAACCGAGTGTTGCAAAGGCCATAGTAAGGGCATCCGCATGAATGGCATGATTGTCACCCACATGAACTGGGTAAGCAATTGCAAGTCCATAAACACTCATAACAATAGCTGCTTGGAGTACACCTTGATAGATGATAGAACTCAAAACACCACCTGAGAAGAAGCTTGCCTTTCGTCCACGTGGTTTATGATTCATGACACCAGGCTCAGCAGGTTCAACACCAAGAGCGATAGCTGGGAAGGTATCTGTTACCAAGTTGATCCACAAAAGATGAACTGGCTGCAAGACGTCCCAACCAAACAAGGTTGATAAGAAGATAGTTAATACTTCAGCAGTATTGGCAGAAAGTAAGTACTGAATAGTCTTTTGAATGTTTGAGAAGACCTTGCGTCCTTCTTCAACTGCGACGATAATGGTCGCAAAGTTATCATCTGCAAGAATCATGTCAGAAGCCCCCTTAGAAACCTCTGTACCAGTGATTCCCATACCGATACCGATATCGGCTGTTTTCAGAGCTGGCGCATCATTAACACCGTCACCTGTCATAGCAACAACCTTACCTTGTTTTTGCCAAGCCTTGACGATACGAACCTTGTGTTCTGGAGATACACGCGCGTAGACAGAGTATTGACCAACGACTTTTTCAAATTCTTCATCTGAAAGTTCGTTGAGTTCAGCACCAGTCAAGACATGGTCTTCCGAGTCATTTTCATCGATGATTCCCAAACGTTTGGCAATGGCTTCCGCTGTATCTTGGTGGTCACCAGTGATCATGATTGGACGGATTCCCGCTTCCTTAGCGACACGAACAGCTTCTGCTGCTTCGGCACGTTCAGGGTCAATCATTCCAATCAATCCAGTAAAGATCAAGTTGTTTTCAAGCTCTTCAGAAGTCAGGTTTTCTGGAATGCTGTCTACAATCTTATAAGCACCCGCAAGAACACGCAAGGCTTGGTGAGCCATTTCAGAGTTGTTTGTGTGAATTAAGTCATTAACTTTCTCATCAATCGGAGCAACATCTCCAGCCTTATCACGAGCAACACAACGTTTCAAAAGTTGATCTGGAGCCCCCTTGACTGCTACGAGGAATTTACCATCTGGTAATGGATGAACCGTTGACATGAGTTTACGATCTGAGTCAAATGGTAACTCAGCTACACGAGGATATTGCTCTAAAAATCCTTTAACATCGTAACCCTTGTCCAAGGCATACTGGATGAAGGCTGTTTCCGTTGGATCCCCGATCAGGTTTCCTTCAGCATCAATCTTGGTATCGTTGGCCAAGACAACTGAACGAAGTAGTGGCATGTCCAAGCCAAGTTCAATGTCATCAGCTGAGTCATGTAGGACTGCGTCATAGAAGACTTTCTCGACTGTCATCTTGTTCATGGTAAGCGTACCAGTCTTATCAGAAGCGATGATTTCAGTCGAACCAAGCGTTTCAACTGCTGGTAACTTACGAACGATAGAGTTTCGTTTGGCCAAAACTTGAGTACCAAGGGCAAGAACGATGGTTACGATAGCTGGGAGTCCTTCTGGAATGGCTGCAACAGCAAGCGCAACAGAGGTCATCAACTCACCAAGTGGATTTTTTCCTTGAATGAAGACACCAACAACAAAAGTAACAAGGGCAATGACCAAGATAGCGTACGTCAAGACCTTAGAAAGGTTGTTCAAGTTTTGTTTGAGAGGTGTATCCGTCTCATCCGCATCTTGGAGCATGCCAGCGATATGACCCACTTCAGTGTACATACCTGTATTGACAACAACACCAAGACCACGACCATAAGTCACATTTGAGTTTTGAAAGGCCATATTGACACGGTCACCAATACCAGCATCTGCAGAGAGCTCGACGGTCAAGTCTTTTTCAACTGGAACAGACTCACCTGTCAAGGCTGCTTCTTCGATTTTAAGAGAGTTAGCTTCTAGCAAACGTAGGTCTGCTGGCACTACATCACCAGCTTCGAGAGCTACGATATCACCTGGCACCAATTCTTTGGAATCAATCTCAGCCATGTGCCCATCACGAATAACGCGAGCAGCTGGACTAGACATAGACTTGAGGGCTTCGATGGCTTCTTCTGCTTTTCCTTCTTGGTAAACACCAAAGGCAGCGTTGATGATAACCACGGCAAGGATAATGATGGCATCTGCGATATCTTCCCCACCAGAAGTTATGACGGACAAGATAGCCGCAGCAATTAGGATGATAATCATCAAATCCTTAAATTGCTCAATAAACTTGACTAGGAGAGATTTTTTCTCACCCTCTTCCAGTTCATTGCGTCCATATTCAGCTAGGCGTTTCTGCGCTTCGCTAGACGAGAGACCTTGTTCAGTTGCTTCAACTGACTTCAAGACCTCTTCAGGACTTTGAGTGTAAAACGCTTGGCGTTTTTGTTCTTTTGACATGTGTCTCCTCCTTGACATTGTGTGCAAAACAAGTTCTCTTTTAGTTTTATGACAAACAAAAAGAGACCTGTTAATCATAACAAGTCTCGCTGTTTAAGATAGTGCCGGAAAACATACTTTTCAGTATACAATTCGGAATGACGACACTATCACAGGTTTCTGCCAGCTACTCCCTTGAGTAGTACTATTATATCAAAATTTGAACAATTTTCAAGGGTTTAAATCAGATGAAACAAGACTAAATTTGAATTTTCCCTTGAAAACCAGTATAATGGTAGAATACTATATGACTAGAAAGGAAGCCCGATGAACCAATCCATGTCAAATCTCAAATTGGCAGAACGTGGAGCCATTATCAGCATTTCAACCTACCTCCTCTTGTCTGCAGCAAAATTGGCAACTGGTCACCTCCTGCATTCTTCCAGTTTGGTGGCAGATGGTTTCAACAACGTATCCGATATTATTGGAAATGTTGCTCTCTTGATTGGGATTCGGATGGCCCGCCAACCTGCAGACCGTGACCATAGCTTTGGTCACTGGAAGATTGAAGATTTGGCTAGCTTGATTACTTCCATCATCATGTTCTATGTTGGTTTTGATGTACTTCGGGACACCATTCAGAAAATCCTTAGTCGGGAACAAACACCCATTGATCCTCTGGGTGCAACTCTAGGAATCATTTCTGCAGCGATTATGTTTGTGGTCTATCTCTACAATACACGCCTCAGTAAGAAATCCAAATCCAAGGCTCTCAAAGCAGCTGCTAAGGACAATCTTTCCGATGCTGTCACCTCGCTTGGGACTTCCATTGCTATCTTAGCCAGCAGTTTCAATTACCCTATCGTGGATAAATTGGTCGCTATCATCATCACCTTCTTTATCTTAAAAACAGCCTATGATATCTTTATCGAGTCTTCCTTCAGTCTTTCAGATGGTTTTGATGACCGTCTGCTAGAGGACTACCAAAAGGCCATCATGGAGATTCCAAAGATTAGTAAGGTCAAGTCCCAAAGAGGGCGGACCTACGGTAGCAATATCTACCTTGATATCACCCTGGAAATGAATCCTGACCTATCAGTCTATGAAAGTCATGAGATTGCGGACCAGGTCGAGTCCATGCTGGAAGAGCGTTTTGGAGTCTTTGATACCGATGTCCATATCGAGCCAGCTCCCATACCTGAGGACGAGATTTTAGACAATGTCTATAAAAAACTGCTCATGCGTGAGCAATTGATTGACCAAGGAAATCAGCTAGAAGAACTCCTTGCTGAGGACTTTCTCTATATCCGTCAAGATGGAGAGCAGATGGATAAAGAGGCTTATAAGTCTGAAAAAGAACTTAGTGCTGCGATTAAGGACATTCAGATTACCTCCATTAGTCAGAAAACCAAACTCATTTGCTATGAGCTAGATGGTATCGTCCATACCAGTATCTGGCGTCGCCATGAAACTTGGCAAAACATCTTCCATCAGGAAACTAAAAAAGAAGACAAACAATGACCCTATCCAGTGGATAGGGCCTTTTTGATTATTCCACTTTAAGCAAAGACGGACTATGACGGTTTGGAAGATTTGCTTTTCGAAGCTTGTTTTGCCTCTTTTCTTGCTTGACGATTTTGTTCGATACGCCATTCTCTTTCATAGTACTTCATGGCATCATAGACCCTTTCAGGAAGACCTACATCTAGCAGAAAAATCGGGATGATCAAATCTGCTGACGGATGAAAAGGGAGAATCCTTCTCTTCAACAGAGCTAGAAAGGATTGGGATTTCACATTTTCCTTGTTTTTAAAATAGACTTCAATCCGATAAGAATCCCTATACTTCCCTCGAATCCGAGAGAAGGAAAAGTCCTCTACACCTGCCCAAGCATAGAAATGACTAGGTTTCTTTGGATTTTGTTTGTAGTAAAACCCCTCGACAGTAAATCTCAAATATTCCTTATCGGAACTTAACAGCCTGTATGTCTGATAAACGACTACTCCAGCACAAAAGAGGACAAGCAGTATTAATAACAGACTTATCGTATGAAGTCTGGTTCCCTTTTGCGAGTAAAAATGGAGATAAGAGAGAGGCAGCAAGAAGAAAAGCACTGAAGCCAAGCCAAACAAGGCATTCCAAATGATTTTCTTGGGACTACGTTTAATGACTTTTTCTTCCATCATGCCAACTCACTTAGGTATTCATAGCGTTCGTATTTTTCAAGGAGTGCTTCGTTTTTCTCGTCTAGCTCTTTCTGAAGCGTTGCCAATTTGCCAAAGTCAGAGCCATTTGCCTGCATTTCTTCTTCAATAGCAGCGATACTATTTTCCAAGGCTTCAATATCGCCTTCAATGCTTGCCCACTCCTGCTTTTCTTGGTAGGTCATGCGTTTCTTGTCTTCACGGACCTTGACCACTTTCTCCTTTTCTGCCTTTTGCACTTGATTGACCATATCAGTTTCAAAGGCTTTTTCATCAAGGTAGTCGGTGTAATGACCAAAGAAAGGACGAATCTTGCCATCTTCAAAAGCGAGAATCTTGGTCGCTACCTTATCCAAAAAATAACGGTCGTGGCTAACTGTCAAGACAGGGCCTGCAAAGCTCTGCAAGAAATTCTCCAAAACTGTCAAGGTTGCAATGTCCAAATCATTTGTCGGCTCGTCCAAAAGAAGAACATTTGGTTTTTCCAAGAGTAATTTGAGGAGATAAAGGCGTTTTTTCTCTCCACCTGACAATTTCTCAATCAAGGTTCCATGCGTCGAACGTGGGAAGAGAAACTGCTCTAGCAACTCTGCAATGGAAGTCGTAGAACCACCACTGGTCTTAACCTCTTCTGCTACTTCCTGCAGGTAATTGATAACCCGTTTGCTTTCATCCAAACCTTCAATTTGTTGAGAAAAATAGGCGATGCGAACCGTCTCACCGATGGTCACTTGGCCTTTAGTCGGCTCAAGACTTCCTGCGATGAGATTAAGCAGAGTTGACTTCCCTACACCGTTATCCCCAACAATTCCGATACGGTCTTTAGCTTGCACCAAGAGATTAAAATCTTGCAAAATGGGCTTGTTTTCATAGGCAAAGGAAACATCCTGAAACTCGATGACTTTCTTCCCAATCCGACTGGTTTCAAAGTTCATGGTCAAGTCTGTTTCAGCAACGCCACCTGAAACTTCTTTTTTCAAATCGTGGAAACGATTGATACGGGCCTGTTGCTTGGTCGCACGTGCCTGTGGTTGTCTGCGCATCCAGGCCAGTTCTTGCTTATAAAGTTGTTCTTTTTTGTGGAGAAGAGCTGCATCACGCTCATCCTGTTCCGCCTTTAGGCGAACATAGTCCTGATAATTTCCCTGATACTCGATCAAGCCTGCTCGGTCCAACTCGAAAATCCGCGTTGATAGTGCATCTAGGAAATAACGATCGTGGGTGATAAAGAGAACTGTCTTCTTAGAATTTTTCAAAAAAAGAGTCAGCCACTCAATGGTCGCAATATCCAAATGGTTAGTCGGCTCGTCCAGAAGCAAGAGGTCGTGGTTTCCTAGGAGAACTTGCGCCAACTGAACCCGTCTTCTTAGACCACCTGACAATTCACCAACTGGAGTCGACAAATCCTGAATACCCAACTTGCTGAGAACAGTCTTGACCTGACTTTCGATTTCCCAGGCTTGAAGAGAATCCATCTCTGCCATGACCCGTTCCAAACGAGCTTGCTTGTCCTCACTGTAGTTGAGCATGATTAACTCATACTCACGAATCAACTGGATTTCCTTGAGGTCGCTGGAGAGAACCGTATCCAAGACCGTCTTGCTATCATCAAAGTCTGGATCTTGGGTCAAGTAACCAATCTGGTAATCATTTTTCGCTGAAAAGGGACTGACATCCCCATCAAAGCCAGAAACGCCAGAAAGGACATCCAAAAGGGTGGTCTTACCCGTTCCATTGACACCAATGAGACCGATTCTATCCAAGTCGTGGATGATAAAGGAAATATCCTTAAAAACGGTCTTGTCACCAACGGATTTGCTTAGTTTTTCAACGATAAAATCACTCATTTTTTCTCCCTCAGGTAAGTATGGATGGCTTGACGGTCGTTTTCCAATTCTCCATCGACAATGGCAAACTCAATCTCTGTTAAAATCTCTCCCAAGTCTGGTCCTGGCTGGTAACCATATTCCTTAATCAAAATTCCACCATTAATCTGGATTTCTTTCTTATCATGAATGGTCAAACTCTGATAAGTTTCTTTGATGGTTTGTGGGTTGACTGGTTTCCCTTGGGCCTGACGAAGACTTTCAGCTTGTAGAAGGGAATCCAAGTTAAAGCGGTAACAATCGCGCTTGCTCAGCTCTCCTTCTTCTCGCAAAGCCAAAATAGTCAGCAAATCCTGTACCTGCTTGGCAAACTGGCGTGAGGTTTTCCAAGCTTTCAAAAATGGCTTTGCATCTTTAATCTCCAAAGCCCACAATAGAGCTGCCCAAGCTTGTTCAGAAGATTCAAAAGTGAAATCAGTCTCCAAATCAAACAGTTTGTTGAGCTTGTCCTGGCTTCCTGCCATATCTGGAAGATAGTCATAAGCTTGACTCTCAATCATGGAAGACAAGCCAACTCGCCAAAAAGGTGCCAGCAAGAGCTTATCAAACTCAACGAAGGTGCGCTCTACAGAAATTTTCTTCAAGAGTGGCGTCAAAGTTTTCATCGCTTCAAAAGTTTCTGACTCAAGTTTAAAACCGAGACTGGCCTGAAAACGGAAACCACGCATAATCCGCAGAGCATCTTCGTTGAAACGTTCACTAGCCACTCCAACTGCTCGCAAGACTTGGTTTTCTAAATCGTCTAAACCATGGAACAAGTCAATAATTTCGCCTGTCTCATCCAAGGCAAACGCATTAACTGTGAAATCACGGCGCTTGAGGTCTTCTTCTAGCGAACGCACAAAGGAAACCGCGCTGGGTCTGCGATAGTCCACATAGACATCTTCGGTCCTAAAGGTGGTTACCTCATACTCCTCGTCCCAATCTAAAACCAAGACGGTTCCGTGCTCGATTCCGATATCGGCTGTTCGCGGAAAAATCTGCTTGGTCTCCTCTGGATAGGAAGAAGTCGCAATATCCACATCGTGGATAGGACGATTGAGGAGGGCATCTCTGACGGAGCCCCCAACAAAATAGGCTTCAAAACCTGCTTCTTTAATTTTTTCTAATACTGGTAAAGCCTTCTGAAATTCAGAAGGCATTTGCGTTAATCTCATAATAAGTGTTCTAATCCATAGACAAGCTCATGACGCTTGACAACTTCTTTGATTCCCAAATTGACCCCTGTCATGAAGGAGCTGCGATCATAGGAGTCATGACGAAGGGTCAATCCTTCTCCCTGATTGCCAAAGATGACTTCCTGATGAGCTACTAAGCCTGGCAAACGGACCGAGTGGATGCGCATACCATCAAAGTCAGCACCACGGGCACCTGCAATCAATTCTTCCTCATCAGGCGCACCTTGCTGGATAGACTCACGCACTTCTGCCATCAACTCAGCCGTTTTAATGGCTGTTCCGCTCGGAGCATCTTTTTTCTTGTCATGATGGAGCTCGATAATCTCCACATTTGGGAAATATTTGGCAGCCTGCGCCGCAAATTGCATGAGCAAGACAGCTCCCAAGGCAAAGTTAGGAGCAATCAAGCCACCCAAATCTTGTTCACGGGAAAATGCTTTTAGTTCTGCAATTTCTTCACTAGTGAATCCTGTTGTTCCAACTACTGGAGCAAAGCCATTTTCAAGAGCAAAGCGTGTATTTTCGTAGGCAACGGCTGGTGTAGTAAAATCCACCCAGACATCCGCTTCAACACCAGCCAAGTCAGCCTTATCATTGAAGACAGGAATTCCCTGCCATTCTGACTCAGACTCAAAAGAATCCAAAACTGCGACCAAGTCCAAGTCTGGATCAGCCAAGACCATCTGACAAGCAGCTTGACCCATCTTCCCCTTAAAACCGGCAATAATTACTCGAATACTCATCTCTACTCCTGTCTAAGATACAAAGCCTGTAAGAACACAAAGTGAAAATAGGAGTTCTGATCAAGGAGTGTCTACTCCTTGGAAGAACTATCTTTTTCACACAGGGTTCCAGGCGTGTTCAATTATCAAGATACAAAGGACGTTAGCTGCCCATGAAAAATAGGGAATGGCGCTGACTTTCTACGAAAGGCAAGACAGGCATCTTTTTTCAAGAGGCAGATAGTCCGTGTTCAAATTCTAAGATACAAAGCCTGTAAGAACAATTTAGACGATTGGTGTATAGCTCAAGGCGATACTACCTTCTCCAAGGTGGGTCCCAATGACACTACCAAAGCTAACAATTGGAATTTCAGCAGTCACACCACTCTCCATCAAAAGCTGACGCAAATCCGCTGCCTTTTGAGGAGCGTTCCCATGAATGACTGTTATACGGTAGTCCCCATCTTTTGTCAACTCCTTGATGATTTCCACCAAACGTTTGATTGCTTTCTTTTCTGTACGAACTTTTTCGTAAACTTCAATCACTCCTTGGTCATTAAAGTAAAGAATAGGCTTGATACTGAGGAGATTTCCTAAGATAGCTGCTCCATTTGACAAACGTCCTCCCTTAACCAAGTGGTCGAGGTCATCTACTATGATAAAGGCTGAATTATCAGCGATTTGGATAGCCAATTTCTCCTGAATCTGGGCAAAATCATCACCTTGTTCTGCCCACTCAAAGGCACTCTCTACCATAAATCCTAGAGGGGAACTTGTGATATGGGTATCTGGAAAGGCAATGGTCAAGCCATCATACTCATCCAACATGTATTGGATGTTCTGATAAAAGCCTGAAATTCCAGACGAAAGAAAGAGTCCCAAGACATGGGTATAACCCTCGTCTTTCAAAGAACTAAGAATCTCATCCAATTTGGCAATACTTGGTTGACTGGTTTTAGGTAATTCTGAAGACTGAGCCATTTTTTGATAAAATTCCTCAGCAGTCAGATTGACACCTTCGACATACTCCTCTCCATCGATATTGACAGGAATATCCAAGATAAAAAGATTCTCTCTTTGCAGCGTCTTCTCCTCTAAATAGGCTGAAGAATCTGTAATGACAGCTAATTTCATGACTAAAACTCCAAATTGATCCCTGGAAGATCCAAGGCGATTTCTGTTACTTCATACGTCAAACGATTGAGCATGTTCAAACATGGACGTGCCAGATTTTCGACTTCTTCTTGGTTAAATTCGCTTGGTTCGTTAACAATGCGACCTTCCACATGGTTAACTTGGGAAATCGTTCCGCTAATGACAAATTTGTCAAAGACAATCATGAAACTCAAGATAACAACAAGCGAAGTCACTTGGTTTTCTTGGTCATGTTGGAGCAACTGAAAGTTCACGTCTACCTTGGTTTCAGGAGCTCCATTTTCATTTTCCCATTCAAAGTTACGAGCATCAAAGTGATACTGGCTAACAAATTCTTGTTCTCGTTTAAGATTCATTTTTCTCTCCCATTGCTACAATTTACTATGCAATTGTACCACATTTTTATCATTTCATCTAGTTTTCTAGGCTTTAGTCAATTCCGATTTCATCTTTAACAACAGCAGCAATCGTATCTACGTAGTAGTTAACTTCTTCTGTCGTAGGAGCTTCTGCCATGACTCGCAAGAGGGGTTCTGTTCCACTTGGACGGACAAGGATACGACCGTTCCCTGCCATTTCTTCTTCCATCTTTTCAATGATAGTTTTAATGGCTGGTACTTCCATGGCTTTCTCTTTCATAGCATTTTCCACTCGGATATTAACCAGTTTTTGTGGGTAAATCGTCACTTCTGATGCCAGTTGAGACAAGCTCTTGCCTGTTTCTTTCATGATCTTAGTCAATTGAACAGCTGATAATTGACCATCACCAGTTGTATTGTAATCCATCAAGATGACGTGGCCTGATTGTTCACCACCCAGGTTGTAGCCTGATTTTCTCATTTCTTCGACTACATAGCGGTCACCTACTGCAGTGACTGCCTTGTTAATGCCAGCACTTTCCAAGGCCTTATGGAAGCCAAGGTTAGACATAACCGTTGTCACGATGGTGTTTTGAGCCAACTGGCCTTTTTCAGAAAGGTATTTTCCGATGATGTACATGATCTTATCACCATCGACGATATCGCCATTTTCATCAACAGCAATCAAACGGTCACTGTCTCCGTCAAAGGCCAAACCAATAGCTGACTGGCTTTCTTTGACCACTTCTTGAAGAGCTTCTGGATGTGTAGAACCCACATTCAAGTTGATATTAAGACCATCTGGTGTCTCACCAATAACAGTTATTTGAGCCCCAAGGTCTGCAAAGATTTGACGGGCACTTGTAGATGCTGCACCGTTTGCTGTGTCCAAGGCCACTTTCATTCCCTCAAGAGGAGTTCCAGTTGAAACAAGATAGCCTTCATACTTGCGTAAACCTTCTGGATAGTCCACCAATGTTCCCAAGCCTTCGGCACTTGGACGAGGAAGAGTGTCTTCTGTAGCATCTAGCAAGGCTTCGATTTCTGCTTCTTTTTCATCATCAAGTTTGAAGCCATCCCCACCAAAGAATTTAATTCCATTATCAAGGGCTGGGTTGTGACTAGCGGAAATCATGACACCTGCACTGGCTCCCTCAGTTTTGACCAAGTAAGCTACTGCTGGTGTTGCAAGAACACCGAGTTTGTAGACATGAATCCCTACAGAGAGGAGACCTGCCACTAAGGCTGATTCTAACATTTCTCCTGAGATACGTGTATCACGTCCTACAAAGACTTTAGGGGCTTCTGTTTCGTGTTGGCTAAGAACATAACCACCAAAACGTCCCAGTTTAAAGGCCAATTCTGGTGTCAGTTCTACGTTTGCTTCTCCACGGACTCCATCGGTCCCAAAATATTTACCCATTTTATTTATCATCCTTTTCTATTATTTATTATTGTTTAGACGAATCTGATTTTGTTTCTGAACTCGTTGAAGACGAACTGCCTTCTGAGGAACTTGTTGACGAGTTACTTGAACTAGACGTTGCTGTTTTTGTTGTAATTTTCATAGTTGTGTCAAACGGCATAATGACGCTTGGTAAGACATTTCCATTTTTATCGACTGCTTGTAGAGGAACAGAGGACGAGTAGTTTCTAGTTATCCGTTCACTCGTCGGTAAGATGGCAATGACACGATCTACTTTGGAGAGGGTTTCCTCATCACTAATAACCGTTACTTTTTCATCTGATACAGTAACTGTATCGATTTTCACGCGAGAATCAATCTGACTAGGATCAATCTCCGGCACAACAATGACATTGTCTCGTTTTGCTTTTTTACCAACCTTCACTGTTATCTTTTGCGGTGTCGCAACAGCCGTCAAACCACTCGGTAAATTTTCAATAGTCAGAGGAACTTCGATGGTTCCTACACTAGCATCAGAAAGATCAGCCGTCACCTTAAATTTGCGGGTACTTTCCTGCATCTCGCTCGCTAAAGCAACTCTGTTTGAGCCTGTTAGAAAGACCGTCACCTCAGATGTAAAACCACTGATAAAATACTGATCACTGTCATACTGAATATCAATTGGGACATTAAGAACTGTGTTTGTATAAGTCTCCGTCCGCACCTGTCTGGCACTGTTGCTATTCTGATAGTTTGTCAATGTTGCATAGATAAAGAGAATGCAGGCGAAAAAGAAGGAAGAAATGATGTATAGACTATTTTTTCTCATGTTTCAATCCTCCTAGCAAGCGCTCTTTCAGACCTTGCTTTTTCTCTGATTTTGGAAGTAAGATTCTTCTTAACTCCGATTCAAACTCTTCCAAGGTCAAATCATGCTTAAAGACTCCATTATAGGTGATTGAGATTCCGCCTGTTTCCTCTGAAACCACAAAGGTAAGAGCATCCGATACTTCTGACAAACCAATCGCTGCCCTGTGACGTGTCCCAAATTCCTTGGAAATTCCTGTGTTTTCAGTCAGGGGTAGGTAGGCTGAAGTTACGGCAATCCGATCTTCTCTGACAATGACCGCACCATCGTGCAAGGGAGTATTGGGGATAAAGATATTAATTAATAACTCAGAGGAAATCTTAGCATCTAGAGGAATCCCAGTTGAGATATATTCCTGCAAGGTTCTTACTCGCTGAACAGCTACCAGAGCACCAATCTTACGTGGACTCATGTACTCGACTGATTTGACAAAGGCACGAACCATTTGCTCTTCCGCACTAATAGGAGCATTGTAGAAGAAATCCGTAGCCCGGCCCAATCGTTCCAAACCAGTCCGAATCTCTGGTGAAAAAATAACTACCGCTGCAATGACCCCATAAGTGATGATCTGATTGATCAACCAGGAAATGGTCGTCAAACCAATCATATTGGACAGAATCTGACCTAAAATAAAGACCAAGACTCCCCGCACCAATATCATGATTTTGGTCCCTGCAATCGCTTTGGTAAAATGATATAAAATATAAGTCACAATGAGAATATCAATCAGATTGGTGACTATTGTCCAAGGGCTTGAAAACAAACTCGTCCAGTATTGCAAATTGGATAATGGTTGAAAATTCATCCCTGGCCTCCTCCCTGTCAAAACACTTTCTGTACCATTATACCATTTTTTGCCCATTTTTTCCCTATCCTACCTCATTTTAAATTAAGCAAAAATATGATAAAATAAACTGACTAGAAAAAACGAAGGAGAAATCATGTCTCAACTCTATGATATTACTATTGTAGGTGGCGGTCCTGTTGGGCTCTTTGCTGCCTTTTACGCCCACCTACGTCAAGCCAAAGTCCAAATCATCGACTCCCTTCCCCAGCTAGGTGGCCAGCCTGCCATCCTCTACCCTGAGAAACAAATCCTTGATGTGCCAGGTTTTCCAAACTTAACCGGAGAAGAGTTGACCAATCGCTTGATTGAACAGCTAAACGGCTTTGAAACACCTGTTCACCTCAACGAAACCGTTCTTGAAATCGAGAAACAAGATCAAGGTTTTACCATCACAACCAACAAGGGAAGCCACCTGACCAAAACAGTCATCATCGCTATGGGGGGCGGTGCCTTTAAACCGCGTCCACTCGAATTGGAGAACGTTGAGGACTATGAAAATATCCACTACCACGTTTCCAACATTCAGCAATACGCTGGCAAGAAAGTGACCATCCTTGGTGGCGGGGACTCAGCAGTGGATTGGGCTCTGGCTTTTGAAAAGATTTCCCCAACTACTCTTGTTCACCGTCGAGATAATTTCCGCGCCTTGGAACATAGTGTGCAAGCTCTACAAGAATCATCTGTAACCATCAAGACACCGTTCGTCCCTAGCCAACTCCTTGGAGATGGAAAAACACTTGACAAACTGGAAATCACCAAAGTCAAATCGGATGAAGCCGAAACTATCGAAGTAGACCATCTCTTTGTCAACTATGGTTTCAAATCATCTGTTGGCAATCTTAAAAATTGGGGTCTGGACCTCAACCGTCACAAGATTATCGTTAACAGCAAGCAAGAGTCTAGCCAAGCAGGTATCTATGCCATCGGGGACTGCTGCTACTATGAAGGTAAGATTGACTTGATCGCTACAGGACTAGGTGAAGCTCCAACAGCTGTTAACAATGCCATTAACTACATTGACCCTGACCAAAAAGTACAACCCAAACACTCGACCAGTTTATAAGAAAAGAACCACGAATCAACGATTCGTGGTTTTATAGTTCATCTGCAATCTTGTTTATTTTTCTGAGTCTGTGGTTGACACCACTTTTGGTCAGGGGATTGCTCAGGCTATCCGCCAACTGCTGGATAGAGTAGTCTGGGTGCTGGATCCGTAAGCGAGCCACCTCCTGCAAATCCACTGGTAAATTTTCCAAACCCATTCTATCTTTGATTTTACTGATATTATTGATAGTCTTCATGCTGGCAGAAACTGTCCGAGCGATATTAGCTGTCTCGGCATTATTGGCTCGATTGAGATCGTTACGAGTTTCACGCAAAATCTTGACGCGCTCAAAGTTATCACGCGCCTGCATAGCCCCAATCACGATCAAGAAATCCATGATGTCCTCTGCACGCTGGAGATAGGTAACTGCACCTTTCTTTCGCTCAATAACCTTGGCATCCAACAAAAACTGCTGAAGGAGAGAGGCTAGTCCATGGGCGTGGTCCAGATATACAGAACTGATCTCCAACTGGTACTTGCCAGACTCCGGATCTCGGATGCTACCATTTGCCAGAAAGGCCCCACATAAGTAAGCACGACCAGCCTCTTCATCTGCTAAGATATCGGGATCAATACCCGTCTCCAAACCAAAGAAGGAATCCGCAAGTCGCAAATCAGCTAAAAGCTCCTGCACCCTCTCATCTGTATAGACCGTATAGACACGATTCTTGCGAAGATTGCTTCTCTGATGGTGACGAATTTCTGACTTGATCTCATAAAAATGGAGAAAGGACTCATAAAGGTGCCGAGCTAACTTAGCATTTTCAGTTACGACTGACAAGGTCAAGCCCGAACTAGATAGACCGATACTGCCAGACATCTTGATAATGGCCGATAGTTCATAACGACTGAGATGGTGTTGACCAAGAATTTCCTCTTTTACTGCAACTGTAAAACTCATTTTCTCACCTGTATAATGCGCATCAATTCATCTACAATCAAATCGCCATCATGGAAGGCTCCTCCATTTTCCAAACGAAGGAAGTTGGATGAAATCACACGAGGGACCTGCTTGCAAAGACCAGCAAAATCATGCTCTACCTGAACCAAATATTCATCAAAACGGTTGGTATCCATGTATTCTCTAGGAACCTTCTCGATATTAACCAAGACCGTATCAATAAATGGCCTACCTAAGTGTCGATGGAGGACTTCCACGTGGTCACTGTCTGAAAAGTGCTCTGTTTCCCCACGCTGGGTCATGATATTGCAGACATAGGCAATCTCAGCCTTAGTCTCCAAGAGAGCCTGCCCAATCTCCTCAATGACAATATTGGGCAAAATCGATGTAAAGAGGGAACCAGGCCCCAAGACGATCATATCACTCTCTAGGATAGTATTGACCACTCGACGGCTGGCTTGGGGCGTTTCATCATCCAAGGTATTGGTCACATAGACATGGTCGATCATGCCGGGATGATCTGCAATGTGGCTCTCACCTGCCACCTCAGAACCGTCTTTAAAGACTGCATGCAGTGTCAAAGGCTGATCGCTTGAGGGGTAGATTTTTCCTGTTGTGTGGAAAAAGAGACTTAGCAGCTGCATGGCATTATAAGTGGACCCTTGCATTTCAGAAAGCCCTGCTATAATGATATTTCCTAGAGGATGACCTGCAAAAGCACCAGCGTCTTCTGAAAAGCGGTACTGAAAAACCTTCTCATAAAATTTAGGCATATCCGACATGGCTACCAGGACATTGCGAAGATCTCCTGGTGGTGTCAGCTGTTGGATATTCTTTCTTAGTTCACCAGAAGAGCCGCCATCATCAGCTACCGTTACGATGGCTGCGATATCAACATCCTTTTCTCGCAAGCTTTTCAAAATGACGGGGATACCTGTTCCTCCACCAATTACCGTTATCTTTGGTTTTCTCATGAACGGTTTACCGTTTCCTTTCTTCTGTCTTTGTCACGATGGCTTTCATTGACAGACCAGTTTTTAGCAAGGTCCTCAGCTATGCGTTTGGCAAAGGCAACACTACGGTGTTGTCCACCTGTACATCCTACTGCAATGGTTAAAACAGACTTGCCTTCTTTTTTGTAACTTGGCAAAATGGGTTCAATCAAGGCGAGTAAGTGCTGATAGAAACTTTCAGACTCTTCATGATTCATCACATAGTCATAAACTGCTTGATCCTCACCTGTCTGATTACGGAGTTCAGGGAGGTAGTATGGGTTTGGTAAGAAACGGACATCAAAGACCAAGTCTGCATCGATAGGAATACCATACTTGAATCCAAAAGACATGACTTCGATACGGAAAGACTGGGCTTGTTCTTGGTCCGAAAATTGCTCAGCAATGGTTTTACGAAGTTCACGCGGAGTAAGTTCTGTCGTATCCACCACATTTTGGCTCATGTTTTTCAAAGGTGCCAAGAGCTCGCGCTCCAGCTTGATGCCGTCCAAAATCCGACCATCCGCTGCTAGAGGGTGACTCCGTCTGGTTTCCTTGTAACGGGCCACCAATTCCTTATCTTTTGCATCCAAAAAGAGAATTTTGAAATCCAAATCATCTTGGTTTTCCAATTCATCCAAAACTGCCTGAATCTCTGAAAAGAAGGAACGGCTCCGCATGTCCACAACCAAGGCCAGTTTGTGGTCATCATCCTTGGTCTCTACCAACTGCAAAAACTTTGGCAAGAGGGCTGGTGGCATATTGTCAATAGTGAAATATCCCAAATCCTCGAAGGACTGAATGGCTACTGTTTTCCCTGCGCCACTCATCCCTGTCACAATCACCAGGTGAAGTTGTTTCTTTGTCATCTATCTCTCCTTATATCAAAAAAAGTTTGGCAGAGCCAAACTTCAACTAGCTTATCCAATCTCTGCGATCACTTCAATTTCGACTTTTACATCACGAGGAAGACGTGCAACCTCTACAGCTGAACGAGCTGGGAACTCCTCTTTAAAGGCAGTCTGGTAAACCTCGTTAAAAGGAACAAAGTCATTCATATCGCTCAAGAAGCAAGTTGTTTTAACAACATGGTCAAAGTCTGTTCCTGCTTCTGCCAAAATAGCACCGATATTTTTCAAGACTTGTTCTGTCTGTTCTTGGATTGTTTTTCCTACAATTTCTCCAGTTTCAGGAGATAGGGGAACTTGACCGCTAGCAAACAAAAGATTGCCAACGATTTTCCCTTGAACATATGGTCCGATTGCTTTTGGAGCTTTGTCTGTATGAATTGTTTTTGCCATTTCTTTCCCTCACAATTTTTCTAATATTGCATCCCAAGCCTGATCCATCCCTGCCTTGCTGACAGATGAAAAGAGGATGAAGTCGTCACTTGGGTCAAAGTTTAATTTCTTTTTAATTGCTGATTCGTGCTTGTTCCACTTACCACGAGGAATCTTGTCCGCCTTGGTCGCAACGATGATAACCGGAATCTCATAATACTTGAGAAATTCGTACATCTGCACATCATCTGCTGACGGGTCGTGGCGGAGATCCACCAAACTAACAACTGCACGGAGATTTTCCCGAGTCGTTAGGTACTCCTCAATCATGCGCCCCCACTTTTCACGTTCCTTTTTGGAAACTCGGGCGTATCCATACCCCGGTACATCCACAAAACGCATCTTGTCATCAATATTAAAGAAGTTGAGCAACTGGGTTTTACCAGGTTTCCCAGATGTACGAGCGAGATTCTTGCGGTTGAGCATGGTGTTGATAAAACTAGACTTCCCAACATTTGAACGCCCTGCAAGGGCAATCTCTGGCAGGTCATCCTGCGGATAGTGGGATTTATTGGCCGCACTGAGCAAGATTTCAGCATTGTGTGTATTGATTTCCATAGTCACCTCTAGGCTGTTTCTAGGATTGGTTTTTCCGTTCCATCGACAGCTTCTTTCGTGATGCGGACCAATTTCACATTTTCCTGACTTGGTACTTCAAACATAACATCTAGCATGGTTTCTTCGATGATGGAGCGAAGACCACGCGCACCAGTTTTGCGTTCGATAGCCTTATTGGCGATTTCTTGAAGGGCTTCATCTTCAAATTCCAACTCAACATCATCATAAGAAAGCAAGGTTTGGTATTGTTTCACCAAGGCATTTCTTGGCTCTTTCAAGATGCGAACCAAGTCATCGACCGTCAATTGCTCAAGAGCAGCAAAGACAGGCAAGCGTCCAATCAACTCAGGGATAATACCGAATTTTTGAATGTCTTCTGCGATGATTTCTTGCATGTAGGAGCTGTTTTCGTCAATCGCCTTGTTATTTTGGCCAAAACCGATGACTTTTTCTCCCAGACGTTGTTTAACGATTTCTTCGATGCCATCAAAAGCACCACCTACGATAAAGAGGATATTTTTAGTATCCACCTGAATCATCTCTTGTTGTGGATGTTTGCGTCCTCCTTGAGGCGGCACGCTAGCGACAGTTCCCTCGATAATCTTGAGAAGGGCTTGTTGCACACCTTCACCCGAAACGTCACGTGTGATAGACACATTCTCGCTCTTCTTGGCAATTTTGTCAATTTCATCTACGTAGATAATCCCACGTTCTGCACGTTCGATGTTAAAGTCAGCAGCCTGCAAAAGTTTGAGGAGGATATTTTCCACGTCCTCACCCACATACCCAGCCTCAGTCAGAGCCGTCGCATCTGCAATAGCGAAAGGCACGTTCAAGCTCTTAGCCAAAGTCTGAGCCAAGAAGGTTTTCCCAGAACCAGTTGGACCAATCATCAAGATGTTTGACTTCTGCAAATCCACATCTTCTGACTCTTCACGCGTATCATGGAAATTGATGCGTTTGTAGTGGTTGTAAACTGCCACTGCCAAGGCACGTTTAGCGCGATCCTGACCGATCACATAGTGATTCAAGATATTGAGGAGTTCGATTGGTTTTGGTACTTCAGACAAGTCTGCCAAAACTTCCTCAGCCAACTCCTCCCGAATGATTTCCTGGGCCAATTCCACACATTCATTACAGATAAAGGCGTTGTTCCCAGCGATTATTTTCTTTACTTCTTCTTGGCTCTTGCCACAAAATGAGCAATAAACCATCATATCATTTTTCCTATTTGTAGGCATGATTTCCTTCCATTCTAATTTATCATTCTATCTAAAATAAGGTCATATAAAAAGCGTGGACACTGTTTACCAGATTGGTAAAAGCATTCAACCAGAGTAAGGCAGACAGTCCATAGCGCTTCTTACGAAAAGCCTGTGCTCCAGTCAAAATACAGATCACACACAAAAAAGCTGTAAAAAATCCAAATATACTGCGCTCCATTAGACTT
This sequence comes from Streptococcus sp. HMSC066F01, assembly GCF_001837335.1. GTDB lineage: Bacteria > Bacillota > Bacilli > Lactobacillales > Streptococcaceae > Streptococcus > Streptococcus oralis_S. Next base: position 14,061 of record NZ_KV832073.1, on the reverse strand, counting down.
CCTTTCTATCTCGGTATTCGATGGTAAAATCATAGTCGTTTTTCTCATCTCGGGTGTAAGATTTGCTTGCTACTGTCTCAAAATGAGACAAGTCAAACTCCTCAGGGAAATAGGTATCTCCCTCCACCTGAGCATGAATCTGTGTCACGATGATTTCATCTAAATAAGGCTCAAAAGCCTGAAAAATCTGCTTTCCGCCAATGATATAGAGATTTTTTTCCTGACTCTGATACCACGCTAAAACAGACTCCACATCTTGAAATACGAGCGCCCCATCTATGACTTCTTCGCTATTTCGCGTTAAAATCAGGGTTTGCCGTTTTGGAAGCAGACGACGTCCCATACCATCAAAGGTCACTCGTCCCATCAGTATAGCATGATTTAAAGTTGTTTCCTTAAAATGTTGCAACTCTGCTGGCAAATGCCAAGGGAGACGATCTTCCTTCCCAATCACACCTTTTTCATCTTGGGCCCAAATGGCTATGATTTTCTTTGTCATGCTTCCGTCCTTTTTATTGATACTACTATTTTATCAAAATTCTCCCAAAAAGGCTGTTTTGAAACGCGCGCAAAAGAGAGAAAAGGAGCAGGCTTCATTCAGCCTGCTCCTCTCGCCCTTAGGACATATATTTTTTTGCTTCTGATTCGATTTTTTCAACCACTTCTTGGATACTTAGTCCAGTTGTGTCAAGGTAAACTGCATCCTCAGCCTGTTTGAGAGGTGAGGTTTCACGATGACTGTCCTTGTAGTCACGCGCAGCAATCTCTTCTTTCAACGTTTCCAAATCTGTCTCAATGCCTTTGGCAATATTTTCCTTGTAACGACGCTCTGCTCTTTCTTCAACAGAAGCCACTAGGAAAATCTTGAGTTCAGCTTGTGGTAAAACAACTGTCCCGATATCACGCCCATCCATGACGATACCGCCTTGCTGAGCAATCTCTTGCTGGAGCGAAACCAGTTTCTCACGCACTTCAGGAATGGCAGCAATGCTTGAAACCTTGTTGGTCACTTCATTTTCACGAATCGGATGCGTAATATCAACATCCCCTACAAAAACAAGTTGCTCACCTGTTTCTGAACGACCAAAACTAATGGGGTGTTGGTTAAGAAGCTCAAGAAGTTGGTCTACATTTCCTGCATTCAACTGGTGTTTGAGCGCTATATAAGTCGCAGCACGGTACATAGCACCTGTATCGAGATAAGTATAACCAAAATCCTTAGCGACAATCTTTGCAACCGTACTCTTGCCACTCGAAGCTGGACCATCGATAGCAATTTGAATTGTCTTCATGACCGACTCCTATCTTGTCTTAATCACATCACCTGGGTTGGCAAACCAAGATCCAGATGACATATGAGAAGGATTTAGGGATTCTAGCTGGGCAATGGAAATCCCTGCACGCTGAGCAAGAGCTGCTTCTCCCTCTCCAGGCTGTACTGTAAGTGTTCCTTCACCCTCTGCATGTTCTTCCGAACTGCTTTCTGAAGGTGTTGATTCAGAAGAAGATGTTTCCTCTACCTTGCTACTTGAAGATGATGATGCTTCCACTTTAGAACTTGAACTTGTAGAAGGAGACGATGCATCATAGAAGTCCTTCAAAGATGAAGTACGATTGCTTCCTCCGGTTGATAGGTAAATCAATACAACTACCATTGCTACAACGATTACAAAGAAGAGGCTAGCTAGAACCGTCAAGACACGATTCGCAACAACGCCTTTCCCTTTTTGTTTCCGGTGTCGACGCTCTGATCTTGTTTCTTCCTCATTGTTTTCGTAAATATCTTCTTGCCACGGTTCTTTTTCCATACCTTACTCCTTGTTTTTTTTACATTTTCTTATTACAATATAAATATGAAAGTCACACTTATACCCGAACGGTGCATCGCCTGCGGGCTTTGCCAAACCTATTCTGAACTCTTTGATTACCATGATAATGGAATCGTTCGATTTTACGATGATCCAGTTGAATTGCAAAGAGAAATCGCTGAGACCAGCGATGTTCTGGAGGCCATCAAAAATTGTCCTACACGTGCACTTCTAAAAGATCCATCGTAGGAAGCAGGGAATAAATATAATTGATTTTTTCTCATTTTTCCCACACCTACTAGTTTAGCATATTTCTAGGTAAAATTATAGTCTTTTTTGGTTATTTTTTCCTTCAATAACAGAAAGGTCACTTTTTTCTTTGACGAGATAGAGTGGTCTTTTTTTGGTTTCTAGATAAATCTTACTAATATACTTACCGAGAATCCCAATGGTCAGGAGTTGAATCCCTCCAAGAAAGAGAATGACAGCCATCAAAGAGGTCCAACCAGATGTCGGATTTCCCAAGATAAGAGTCCGAAACACTACAAAAAATGTCATCACAAACGAAAGAAAACAAGATAGAAGTCCCGCTACAAAGGCTATACTCAAGGGGAAATCTGAAAAGTTAAGAATCCCTTCAATCGAGTAGAAAAAGAGTTGTCTAAAACTCCAACTGGTCTTGCCAGCCTGTCGTTCAACGTTTGGATAATCAAGATAGTGCGTTTTAAAACCCACCCAGGCAAAGAGTCCTTTAGAAAATCGATTGGATTCGGTCAGGGTTAAAATAGCATCTACCACAGACCTTCTCATCATGCGAAAATCACGGACACCTGAGGGCAAGGCTACTGGGCTAATTTTTTGCATGAGGCGGTAAAAGAGGTCAGCACAGAAACTGCGGAAAAAGGGTTCTCCCTCCCGACTAGTTCTCCGTGTCCCAACACAGTCTATATCTGCATTTTGGTCTAGTAAGGCTTTCATCTCAAGTAGCATACTAGGAGGATCCTGAAGGTCTGCATCCATCACGACAACCAAGTCTCCAGTTGCATGCTGCAAGCCTGCGTATAAGGCTGCCTCTTTCCCAAAATTTCGTGAGAATGAGACATAACGGACCGCAGGATTCTGCTCCCGATAGGTCTTCAAAAGCTGCAGGGTCCCATCGCTTGAGCCATCGTCTACAAAGACATATTCGACATCTGCTCCCAAGTCAGGAAGCAGAGCTTCCACAGACTGATAAAAAAGAGGAAGTGCTTCCTCTTCGTTTAGACATGGGACAATGATTGAAATCATCATCTTAGTCTTCAAATCCATTTGGATGCTTGCTTTGCCAACGCCAGGTGTCTTCACACATTTGGGTGATATCGAGTTCTGCTTCCCATCCAAGCTCTGCTTTGGCTTTTGCTGGGTCTGAGTAGCAGGCAGCGATATCACCTGGGCGCCGTTCTACGATGCGGTAAGGAATAGGACGTCCCACCGCTTTTTCCATGTTTTGGATAATTTCAAGAACGGAGTAACCTTTACCAGTTCCAAGGTTATAAACATTAAGACCTGAACCTTTTTGAAGTTTTTTCAAAGCTGCAACGTGACCTTTAGCTAAATCGACAACATGGATATAGTCACGAACACCAGTTCCATCTTCTGTATCGTAATCATCTCCAAATACTTGCACTTGCTCTAGTTTGCCAACTGCTACTTGTGAAACATAAGGTAAGAGATTGTTTGGAATTCCATTTGGATTTTCTCCTAGGTCTCCACTTTCATGCGCTCCGATTGGGTTAAAGTAACGAAGTAATACCACGTTCCATTCTGAGTCTGCCTTGTAGATATCCGTCAAAATTTCCTCTAGCATGAGCTTAGTACGACCATATGGATTGGTCACTGAAAGTGGGAAATCTTCTAAGATTGGAACTGTATGAGGGTCTCCGTAAACTGTCGCAGAAGAACTGAAGATGATGTTCTTACAGTTATTTTCTTCCATGGCTTTTAGAAGGCTGACAGTTCCTGCGATATTGTTGTCATAGTAGGCAAGAGGGATACGGGTTGATTCGCCAACAGCCTTCAAGCCCGCAAAGTGAATGACACCAGTCGGTTCTTCCTGCTTGAAAATATCTCTGAGGGTATCTGTATCACGGATATCTGCCTCATAAAAAGGAATCTCAACTCCTGTAATTCTTTCAACAACTTCTAAACTTTTACGATTGCTATTGACAAGATTATCCACTACAACCACTTGATGACCTGCTTGGATCAACTCAATAACAGTGTGGGTTCCGATAAATCCAGCACCACCCGTTACCAAAATCTTTTCTTGCATCTTTCTTCCTCGATTCTCGGATTATTTTTTCTTATTTTATCATTTTTGATAGGGAATGTCATTTGATATCCTAAACCACCTGCTAAAATTTTAGTAAAATGCTTATACTCTTCGAAAATCTCTTCAAACCAC
>NZ_KV832073.1:0-9710 GCF_001837335.1 Streptococcus sp. HMSC066F01 | reverse complement strand
CTTCAAACCACGTCAGCGTCGCCTTACCGTGGGTATGGTTACTGACTTCGTCAGTTCGATCCACAACCTCAAAACAGTGTTTTGAGCAGCCTGCGGCTAGCTTCCTAGTTTGTTCTTTGATTTTCATTGAGTATTATTCACTTTTTACTCGTTTGACATAGTTTGCAATTGGGTAGTTTACTGGGTCCAAGGCCAATTCCTTGTCTTGGACCAGCTGGGCTAGATGGTAACCGATGATCGGACCCGTTGTGAGGCCTGATGAACCTAGGCCGCTAGCCGCATAGATACCTGCCAATCCTGGCACCTGCCCAAAGAAAGGTGAGAAATCACTGGTGTAGGCACGGATTCCCACACGCTCACCAGATGATTTTGCTTCTGCCAAGGCTGGGTAGTGAGGCAAGGCTGCCTCCTCCATTTGTTGGAGCAAGGTTTCATCCACCGTCAAATCATATCCCATATCATTTTCGTGGGTAGCGCCCAAGGACAATTTCCCACCTGTAAAAGGGATCAAATCCCACTCCCCTTCTGGCATGACAACAGGGTGAGATGCTAGGTCTTTGGAGAGCTGATAATTTCGGAGTTGTCCTTTTTGAGGACGAACATCTACCTCATATCCTAAAGGTTCCAAAATGCCCCCCAACCAAGCTCCTGTCGCCAAAATAACCTGATCAAACATCTCTTCACCAATCTGGTAACCGGATGCTAAAGGTGTCAGACTCACTTTTTCTTTGACCAGCTTGACCTGACTGGCTTCTAGCAAACGAGTCACTAAGAGCTGGCCATCCACCCGTGCCCCACCAGAAGCGTAGATCAGGCGGTCGAATCCCTGCAAGCCAGGAAATAATTCATTTGCAGACGCTTGGTCTATAATGGCTAATTGACCTATCAAGGGAGATTCTTCCCTACGCTGGAGTGCTAGTTCATAGAGTTCTTCTAGCTTTGTTTCATCCTTTTTCAGGAGAAAAACGCCTGAGCGTTGGTAAAAGTCGATTTCCTGACCAGACTTTTCTAAATCAGCCAACAAATCCACATAAAAATCCGCTCCCAAGCGCGCCATCTTGTACCAGGCTTTATTACGGCGTTTGGAAAACCAAGGACTGATAATTCCCGCTGCTGCCTTGGTAGCCTGACCTTGTCCATGGTCAAAAACGGTCACCTCTAAATCTGCTTCTTTGGAGAGGTAGTAGGCAGCTGTTGCCCCCACAATTCCTGCTCCAATAATGGCAACTTTTTTCATTGTCTTCACCTTCTAACTAGATAAGGTGGAAAGGATTAGTCGATGCTTGACTAGGCACAATATCAATGCCCCAGCCCTTCTCTGCCTTCCATTGAGTAAGAAGTTCTGCGATTTTTTCCACAAAAAGCACTTCTATATAGTGGCCTGGGTCCAATGCCAACAGGCCATCAGAAAGCATATCCTGGGCTGTGTGATAGTAGATATCGCCAGTGATATAAACATCTGCCCCCTTTGCTAAAGCATCCTTATAGAAAGACTGCCCGCTACCACCACAGATAGCTACTCTTGAAATAGGCTTCTGCAAATCACTCTCGTGATAATGGACCATGCGAAGACTATCTAGACCAAAGACTTGCTTGACATGTTGGGCCAATTCCCCAAATGTCTGAGGTTGAACATTCCCAATACGTCCAATTCCACGTTCTGGACCTGTCTCCTGCAGATAGGTCGTTTCCTCAATACCTAACATCTGACAGAACCAGTCATTGAGGCCATTTTCAACGATGTCAATATTGGTATGGCTGACATAAACGGCAATGTCATGCTTGATAAGGTCGATGTAAATCTGATTTTGTGGGCGGCTGGCTACCAAATCCTTAATCGGACGAAAGATTGGCGCGTGCTTGACGATAATCAAGTCCACACCCTTTTCAATGGCTTCAGCAACCGTCTCTTCACGAATATCGAGGACAACCATAACCCTTTGGATCTCCTTGTCTAGAGTACCGATTTGCAGGCCACGACTGTCACCCTCCATTGAAAATTCCTGAGGGCAAAAGGCTTCATAAGCTTGTATTACTTCACTTGCTAGCATGGAGAACCTCCTTTATGGCTTGAATTTTATCTACTAAAACTTGTCGTTCCTCCATATTTTTTTCTGGAATTTGATGAAGGGCTAATTCTAACTTAGCAGCTTCTTTTTGCCATTTTTGGACAAAGACTGGGCTGACTTCTTTGGACAAGATAGGTCCAAAACGGACATCACTGGCTGATAGCTTCATTTGTCCTGCTTCCACCACTAGAATTTCATAAAACTTGCCAGCTTCTTCTAAGATGCTTTCTGCTACAATCTGAAAACCGTTACCCTGTAGCCAGATGCGCAAATCGTCTTCACGATTATTGGGTTGGAGGATCAAACGCTCTACATTAGCTAGCTTGTCCAAGCCTTCTTCCAATATGGTAGCAATCAAACGGCCACCCATACCAGCAATGGTGATAACCGATACTTGGTCTGCCTCTTCAAAGGCTGCCAAGCCATTGGCTAAACGAACTTGGATTTTCTCCTTTAAGCCGTGAGCCTCAACATTTTTGACCGCTGACTGGTAGGGTCCTTCCACCACTTCCCCTGCAATAGCGCTTTTGATTTGGCCTCTTTCAACCAAGTCAATTGGCAGATAAGCATGGTCACTCCCCACATCTAGTAACACAGCACCTTGTGGCACAAAGGAAGCTACCAATTCTAATCTCTTTGAAATCATCTTCTCTCACTTTCCAAAACTCTATTACCTCTTATTATACCACATTTCAGCTAGCAATCTTGCACCTAAAAAGACCGCAATCCACAGATTGCAGCCTTTCTTTATTTTCTGGATTGGTAACGACTAGTTAGAATGAAAATCACGGTAAAGACAGCCATCATGACAAGGTAAACAGGGAATGTTTGTCCTGTCAAGGTCGAAATTTCAAGCAGTTTCTGGATCATTGGGAAAAGAGCTGTGGCTAGGAAGCCTCCTACTGACCAGACAATCAAGAGGACACGCCAGAGAGTAAATGGCATGCAGGCTCTAAATACGGATAAGAAACCAATTGACCCAAGGAGATAATAGAGTAGGGTTGAGATTTCTAACTCAGACCAACCTTGACTAGCCCCAAAGATTTTGACAAAAAGAACGCTGAACACGACCATGAGGGCACTTGGTAGGGCACGAAGCATGGATTTTCTGAGGAAGTTTGGTTCAACAGGCTTGATATTTCGCTCAAAAGTCAGAACGAATGGTGGGAAACCTTCCACGAATTGGTCAATCATGGTAATCTGGATTGGAATGAAGGGGAAAATCAAGATCCACTCAGACCGTCCCAGAAGAACACTGGCGATACAGATAACTGCTAACAAGAAGGAATAGATTGTCTTTATCAAGAAAATCGGTGCAATATGGGCGATGTTATTGACCACACGACGACCTTCAAAGAGAATCTCAGGAACATCATTAAAGTCAGAGTTCAAGAGAACCAGATTAGCAATCTGACGAGTCGCAGGATCTCCTTCAGCCATAACGATAGAACAATCTGCTTCGCGGAGAGCTAGGATATCGTTGACACCATCCCCTGTCATTGCCGTTGTATGCCCTGCTTTTTTCAGAGTTTGGATGATGAGTTTCTTTTGATGAGGGGAAACACGTCCGAAAATAGCTGTCTCTTCAGCCATGGCAACCAATTCCTCATCTGTGATTTTTGAGCAATCTACATAGCTATGATAGTCTACAAAGCCAGCCTTCTGGGCAATGCTGGAAACCGTAACTGGATTGTCGCCAGAGATAATCTTGAGACCCACTTCCTGAGAACGGAGGTAGTCCAGCGTCTCAGCGGCTCCTTCTCGAATGGGGTCCAAGATTTCCAGCAAGGCCAGGGCCTGAATGTCAGACGGTTTCTGTGGTTTATGATGATCAAGTTTTTCCTGACTGAGTGCCAAGACCAAGACACGCGACCCTCTCTCTAGGGCCTCTCTAGCTTCTGGGACTTCAGAGTCCAACAACATCTCAGGCGCACCTAAGAAAACCGTACCTAGCCCTTCTAACTCCATAGCTCCCCACTTGCGATCGCTTGAGAAAGGAAGATTCGAAAGCATAGGATAGGCAACTTCTCCCACAAAACGCTGGCGAATAGCCTGGGCTGTTGGATTTTTATCCTCACTGTGAGCTATGTAGCTGGTCAAAATGCTGGCAATCGCATGCTCACCATACTCTTCGGTCAAAGGAATAACTGCCTCCACCTGCATCTTTCCTTGGGTGATGGTTCCCGTCTTGTCCAGACAGAGCATATCCACGCGCGCCAAGGTCTCGACAGAGTACATCTCCTGCACTAAAACCTTTTTCAAGCCCAGCTTAATCACCGCAGTCAAGAGCGAAGTAATGGTCAAAAGGGCAATTCCCTTGGGTAACATTCCCAAAAGGGCTGTCGACGAATTTACAACGGATGACTTGAGGGGCAAGCCCTTTAACATCAAGGCTTCTAGCAGGAGAGCTAGACCAAAGGGAATGATAATCTTTCCAGTAAAACCAGCTAGCTTGTCTAGCGATTTCATGATACGGGAGTTGATCGGTTTCACTGTCTTAGCTTCCAGCATGAGTTTGGAAGCATAGTTGTCTGCCCCGACATGGTGAACTTGAGCCAAAACTGCGCCACTGGCTAGGAAACTCCCTGATAAAAGCAAGGCATCCACTTCTTTTTGCACCAAATCACTCTCACCCGTCAACATAGCTTCATTGACTTCCGCAAATCCTTCCAGAACCAGAGCATCACTAGGAATCTGCTCCCCAGCAGACAAACGAATGACATCTCCTAGAACCAACTCTTCTGGATCGAGATCGACTTCTTGACCATCACGGATGGTTTTGACCTTTTCCTTAGTCATGAGATTGAGCTTGTCCACCATGTGTTTAGCCCGTAGCTCAGTCACAATCCCAGAAAAGGCGTTAAAGCAAATAACGGCAAAGAAGACCAGATTGCTCCAAGCCTGCACAAAAGCAAGCGCTAGAGCGATAATAAAGTTTAATGCGTTAAAAAGTGTAAAAACATTTCGTTTGATGATTTGCCAAGTACTGGTACTGGCTGAAGCGGTAAAGTCATTGACCAAACCTTGAGCCTGTCTTTCCTTGACTTCTCTTTGGGTTAATCCCATAATCTTATTTTTATCCATAAATTCTATCATATCATTTTTTTTAAAAGAATTCTAATCCCATCTAAAACTGTTGGCTGATAACTGAAAAAGTTTGCCAGTAGTCTTTTGATAAGGTATAATAATAAAAGCAATACAATCGAAGGAGATCTCATGTTTTATACTTATTTGCGTGGACTAGTCATGCTGATCTTGTGGTCCATCAATGGCAATGCCCACTATCACAATACTGATAAAATCCCTAGCCGAGACGAAAACTATATCCTCGTCGCTCCTCATCGTACTTGGTGGGATCCTGTATATATGGCTTTTGCGACCAAGCCAAAACAGTTCATCTTTATGGCCAAAAAAGAGCTGTTTAACAACCGTATCTTTGGCTGGTGGATCCGTATGTGTGGCGCCTTTCCTATCGACCGAGAAAAACCTAATGCCTCTGCCATCAAGTACCCTATCAACGTCCTCAAAAAAAGCGACCTCTCTCTCATCATGTTCCCAAGCGGGAGCCGTCACTCAAACGATGTCAAGGGTGGAGTTGCCTTGATTGCCAAAATGGCCAAGGTCCGTATCATGCCGGTTACCTACACCGGTCCCATGACCTTGAAAGGCTTAGTCAGCCGTGAACGTGTCGATATGAACTTTGGAAATCCTATCGATATCTCAGACATTAAGAAAATGAATGATGAAGGGATTGAAATGGTTGCAGACCGCATCCAAGCTGAATTCCAACGTTTAGACGAAGAAACCAAGCAATGGCACAATGATAAAAAACCAAACCCACTCTGGTGGTTTATCCGCATCCCTGCCCTCATCCTTGCTGTGGTTGTTGGTATCCTAACGATTATCTTTACCTTCATTGCAAGCTTTATCTGGAATCCAGATAAGAAGAGAGAGTCTCTTGGTTAAAAAATACAATTATCCCTTGGCTTTTACCAAGGGATATTTCTTTTATGCAATTTTCCATTTTTGGGCCAACCAGTTGGAAAAGGCTAGAAAGCGCTCAGCCACTTGCTCATGATGCCCATAGGGATCAAAGACAAACTGACCAGTCGGATAACGTTTCTGAAGACTGGTATGGATCTGCTCAGCATAAACTGGTGCTTGAGCCAAGCGATTAGTATGATGGGCTCCTTCTGTTTGACCATTCTGTAAATACAGTAAACAATCTAAGTTTTTCACCCTTTCATCTTTGCAATAAGTCGTAAAATCAGGATACCAAAAGGAACCGCAGATAGAGAAGATACAGGAGACCTTGTCAAAGCTGAATAGACTGTAGACTGCCGCCAGTCCACCTAATGAGTATCCTCCATAGGCAAGGCGATCTTCGTCCAGGCGATAAAGAGACCGCAACTTATCTAAAAGATTTCCAAATAAAAGTTCATGATAGGAATTTGCCTGGCCGCCAAAATCTGGAGTCCCCTCTCTCAGAGCAGCTGCCTCCCAGGGAGTGTAGTCATCTAGGCGATTTTTAGAGGTCAAGCCCACTAAAATCACAGACTCTGAAAGGGAAGATAGGAAATCCAAGTTTCCATCATTCAAGAGAACAGCTGGATAGATTTGGTTGGGATCATAGGCCGAAGGAAGGCTGACCTTGACTTGGATTCCCTCCCAATCAAACTCATTATTTATTGATAAAGTCATTGATTTTCTCAAGGGAATCAATTACTGCTGGACCATAATCCATCAACTCATCGTAAGAAATGGTCATGATTTTTTGATTCTTAATTGCAGGAACGTTTTCCAAAACTTCATTTGCCTTCATCAACTCTACTGCGTTAGCATCCAATTTTTTATTGCGGTCGCTGGTTACATAGATAATCAACTCAGGATCCATTGACACGAGATTTTCCAAGGTCAAGCCTGATGTTCCCGTTGCAACGTTGGTATAACCAAGTTGATTCAACAAGCTCTCTTGCAAAGCAGACTTGTAAGCACCGAAGGTTTCGTCGTTATAAGCAACCATAATCAAAGCCTTTTTCTTTTCACCTTGGCTTGCTGGGTTTGCTTTCTTAACAGCATCAATTTTAGCTTGTAATTGGGCTGCGTATTCATTGGCCTTGTCCTGCACATTAAAAATCATTCCAAGATTTTTGACATCTTCTACGATATTTCCCAAATCTTGCTGAATCGTTGAAAGAGATGCTTTTTGTGTATAGACTGGGATTTTATTTTCATTCCAAGTGCTAACTGTTCCCAAGGATTTTTCAGAAAACATCATGTTTCGACCCATCACAGCATCTGGCTCATAAGAAAGGACTGTCTCTTGTGAGACTGTTTTTTTGTCCCCAATTTGAGTAATCGTCGCAATCGCATCCTTGTATTTGTCCGTCACGGCATTATCAGGGTTAAGCATGCCAGCAATTTTATCCTTCAAGCCTAGCTCCAATAAGATTTCAGTAGTTGAAAGATTGTTGGTGATAACTTTTTCAGGTGCCTTGTCAAAGACTTGTTCGACTTCATTTCCCTTAGCATCATAGGTCTTGACCGTTAACGGATAAGTCGTCTCTGTGCTGGCCTTTTGACTTGTTTCTGTGCTAGACTGTGTGGTAGCTTTTTCTGTAGTAGTGTTACCACAAGCTGCCATGGTTAGGGTAGCTACTGTTACGAGTAAAATGCTTAGTGTTTTTTTCATCTTGTTTTCCTTTTCATTCTTATAAATAGTGAATCATGGCTTGCTGATCCTCAGTCCAAGTCACCTGACTTTGAACTCCATATACAGTTTGCAATGACTCAGGGGTGATGGTCTCCTTTGGAATACCTTGGTAAAGGATTTCCCCCTCCTTCATCAGATAGAGATAATCCGAATAGCGACAAGCAAGTTGAATGTCATGTAGGACAGCTAGAACATTGACCTTGAGATTCTTCACAATGGCCAACAAGTCTAACTGGTACTTGATATCCAGGTGATTGGTTGGCTCGTCCAGGAGCAAGAGAGTCGGTTCTTGCGCCAAGGCGCGTGCTAATAAGACTCGCTGTTTCTCCCCACCTGAAAGAGACGAATAGATACGAGTTTTCTTCTCAAGCATATCCACCTTGACGAGAGCATCTTGAACGAGGGCATAATCCCTTTCCTTTTCCTTCTGTAAAAAAGAGAGGTGTGGAGTTCTTCCCAGCAAGACGATTTCCTCAACTGTACAATCAAACTGCAATTGATTAAACTGGGTGACAACTGCCATTTGCTTGGCTGTTTCTTTGAGTGACCAATGCTCCAGCGGCTTTCCATCTAGGCTTATCAAGCCCTTGTCCGCCTTTTCCTGACGATAGAGGAGTTTAAGCAGGCTGGTTTTTCCACTTCCATTCGGTCCTAGTATCGTGTGAAATTGATGCCCCTCAACCTTAAGAGAAACTCCTTTGAGGATTTTTTTCTCTCCTAGTCCAAAGTGGACATCCTGACAAATCAAGTCCATATCAGGCCCTCACCTCCTTTCGCCTACCTCCTACAATGTAGATGAAGAAGGGAGCACCTACTAAGGCTGTGAAAATACCAATCGGCAGCTCGGCATTTGGAATGATGACACGAGAAAGTACATCTGCCCAGACGACAAAGAGGGCACCCAGTAAGGTCGCAACGGGAAAAAGTCTCCTGTAATTCGTTCCTACTAAGCCTCGAGCTAAGTGAGGAGTAATTAGACCAACAAATCCAATAATCCCACAGGTTGCTACTAAGACTGCTGTCAGCACAGCCACCATGGTCACATAAAGATACCAATAGAAGCGTAAGGGTATCCCCAAAGTTAAAGCAGCCTCATCTCCCATCATCATCGCATTAAAAACACGATACTGAGTAGCGAAAAATAGAAAAGCCGATCCTACTACTATAGTTGGCAAGAATAAGTCAGACCAGGTAGTCCCGGCAAGCGAGCCCATGGTCCAAAACTTAATGGTCATCACACTGTCCGCATTAGCGCCAACTGAGATAATAAAGTTGGAAAATGCCAGAAAGAGAGCATTGACAACCGTTCCTGATAAGATCAGACTGGAAGTCGTCATCCTGCCCTGCATAGAGGCAATGATAAGGACAGCAATTGTTGCCAAAATAGCTCCAAGAAAAGCTCCAAGGCTAATCATCACTTTTAAACCAAGAATGATGCTTAGGGTTGCTCCTAGAGTTGCACCCGCAGAGATACCTAAGACATAGGGCTCAGCAATGGGATTGTTCACTGTAGACTGCATCACGCTACCACACATGGAAAGACCAGCCCCTACTATCAAGCCTAACAATACTCGGGGGAACCTCATGTTCCATACAATGGCAAGAGTGGACTTGGAAACCTCTCCTATCTCAAGAGGAAAACCCAACCTGCTCAAAATAATCCGATAGGTATCGCCTAGATCAATCGCAACGGACCCCATAGAAACTGCTAGAAAGAGCGAAATTCCTAGAGTAGCTAGCAAAATACCTAAAAGTAACACAAATTGCAGGTCCCGTCGGCTTCCAGAAAATTTGGAAAGCATGAAAACCTCCTTTGATAGCATCTTAAAAATTTAGAAAATTCTCATGAAAAGTATACCATATTTCTATTAGATGAACAAGGATAGAGACATATATAGAAAAAGCCCTCTGAAGTCAGAGAGCTGATT
>NZ_KV832071.1:0-997 GCF_001837335.1 Streptococcus sp. HMSC066F01 | reverse complement strand
AAAAAGCCCTCTGAAGTCAGAGAGCTGATTTGAGCTCGGGCTAAAATCCTAGTGAAACAAAAAAATCTACACGATCAGAAAAGTCTCTATCGTGCCATTTTCATACATGATGTATAGTCCAAGTAGAATGAATACTATGGGCACAATGATTCGCTCGTATTTTTCAATTGTCTCGAATATTAACGGAATAGAGGATAACATCCGACTAATCTCGCAAAAGATAATTATGCCGATTACAAACACAAGCAACGCCACGAGGGTCTGTGACCAATCTAACGAAGCAAAATAAGGTATATAGATACCTAAATTATCTCCGCCAGACGCAATTGTCAGCAATGTAACTGTCCAAAACAGTTGATTTGCCTTGCTTTGTTCTAATCTTTCAATAATTTCTTCCTCTTCTTCCTCACCTTCTCCAACAATTGCAAAGCGAATCCCTAAATAGATAGGGATTAAACCAAGCAATCCAACCATCCATTCTTCAGGCACGAAATTAACGACATAAGCAGCAACTAAACTCGCCCCTACAAGTAAGCCTGTTCCTAGATATTGCCCCGTATAAATATGCCATTTCTGTTTATTCTGTGATAGCTGTGCAAATAAAATAATTAAAATAATTAAATAATCGATACTGGTGGAAATATAAACACCAATAGCAGATATGATTGTCTGTCCCATAAAAACCTCCTGTATTAGTTAGTAATAAATCAGCAGATTTTAGGAGAGCACAGACACATTAATTTTGCTATCGCTAGTGGGTAATGTCGAACGTAGGAAAGCATTTTACTCCTCCTCAAAACGTAGTTACAAAGTAATTTCTAACTGGAATTCGGTGACTACTTCCATGTAAAGTATAATATACTATACTTTACTTCGTAAAGTGTGGGCTCTCCGAGGGGGCTTGCAGACAGTTACTCGGCTTGAAAAGCCGAGTAACTGCGCACCTTCATGGTGTCATTAGCTGATACCATTTGAGGTTTTTGTAGTCTCCAAAATT
>NZ_KV832070.1:0-4959 GCF_001837335.1 Streptococcus sp. HMSC066F01 | reverse complement strand
TTATCTAATTCTTTATCTAATTCTTTATCTCTTTCTTCTTCTGTTCCGTTACTTTCCGTTACTGTAACGTTACATGTAACGTTACCAATAGCAAGCTCTTTTTGTTTTTCTCGATGTCTAGCTACACGTTTTCGTGTTTGTTCCTTGACTTTCTCCATCCCATCAATATTTTGATGTTTTTCCCAGTTTGGCAAGGTAATGACACCCTCAATAACCTCAATCATACCGAACCGTTCAAATATTCCCAAGGCCATCCTAACAGTGTTGAGGGGTCTTTGGAATCTATTAGCTAACATTTCATCTGTATAAACTAAATTAGGTGAAATTGCTAAAACTCCATTTTTATTCAATTTTCCAGCCAACACTAGAATTTTGAACCAAATTACCAGAATAGCATCATGATCAGGAAGTGCATCGATAAGACAGATTTTTTCATCGTCAAAAACATCAGTAGTAATTTTAATCCATTTGATTTCAGACATTACTTCCCTCCGTTTCTCTACTAATCCACAAATGTTTCTTTTCGTGTCACGGGATCAATATCCACACGTCGCCCTGTTTTAAAGTCGATAAAGCCTTTCTCAACTTGTGGCGCTTGAAATTGAATCTTCTTCGGTCTCATGGCTATTTTCAGCTTGATATTCATAATCAGCGATTCAATCAAGACTACTGACACCAATGTGCATACTGCGATAATTTGTAAATTGTTCATGTTTTTTATCCTCTTTTGTGCTATAATATAGTCAAATAATTTTGCTAAGACCTTGTCCAGAAGCCTTTTAGTAAAGTTATTATAGTTGATTTGAGAGCCATTCTTTGATGGCTCTTTTTGACCATTTCTTACCAGGGAGTTCCTTCGGAAAACCATTCATGTAACGATAATTGTTTGAAAACGTGTCATAGTTAATACCTAGAAAATCACAGGTAGTGCCTACATCCATCAGCTCTGGATAGTGGTCGCTATCTTTTTCTATTTCAACCAATCTTGTGATTGTGTCCTTGATAATGGATTTAATCCATTCCGATAGTGAAAGTAGAACATTGTCCATCTTCTTCCCCTCCCTACACTTCGTCAAATGAGTTCAATTTCATGATTTTCATCTTAGTATTGGTACTTGGTTCCCAAGTCATCCAATATTTCAATGCTGCTTCTGCGAATTTCTTTGGTAGTAAGTCATAGCGACTGATATTAAAATGATCCTTGAAATCAATCTCAGCTTGTCTGAATACTGATTGAGCGAAGATTTTATCAGCGTAAGCTGGACTGTCAATACCACCCAAGCAAGCCACAACCCGAGCTTTACGCTTCTTCAGGAGCGACTGAGCATAGCTCGGATGAATCGGTTGCTCACTCTTGAGATAGTCAATATCTTCCAGCATGGTCGCTTGTTGCTCACGCAATTTCTTCTGGCCAGTGAATAGAGCGATGAAAGCATCCTCGTCCAAGTCCTCACGTATAAATCCGCCTTGTTTTCGAATAGCTGGCAAGACCTCTGACGTCACCCAGCGCTTGAACTCTCTGGCTTGAGGTAACTTGCTGGATAAGATAAGAGAGTAGAGACCAGATTCGTTGATAACTGTCTGATTTCTCATTTGACCTGCCGTCGCGATTTGCGACGTTAGCTTATCATCCTCATCAACGTGTTTTGCCAGAGCGTCTCTTGAATTTACATATCCAAGAATCTCTGCTATATCTTTCCCAACAAACCACGGCTCGTCATCAAACATCACTGTACGGACTTCCTGTCCGTGAAAATTAAAAATTTCGTTCATATCCTACTCTCCTAACTCAACCCAAGTTTCGTCAATTCCTAAAACGTCGCAAACTCGGTTCTTTAATTTGTCGCTACCTTTACCATATTTCAATAATTCTGAAATGGTAGGTTTCTTCACTCCACAAGCACGAGCAAGGTGTGTTTGTGTCATTCCTTCTGAATTCAGTTTAGCCTTAACTAACTGAATCCATTTTTGATGTTGTTGGCTCATTCCTAACCTCCTTTTTAAAAAATTACCTAAAAAGTTAGCGAACTGCTTGACAAATTCTAAAACTAGTTTTAGAATATAGACATAGAGAAAAGACCTACTAAAAGTAAGTTTTACCTATATAAAACGGACGCCAATCAGTTTTGTAAGGCTTTATTTTTTAGTTGTCTTGTTCGCTAACTCTTTAGCTTACGAATACTATTTTAAAACTAGTTTTAGATTTTGTCAATAGTTTTTATAACTAATTTTAAAATATTTTTTCGTAATGCTTAGAAAGGTTGAAATATCAATGTTTTTAGCATTCGACAGAATTAAAGAATTGGCTGATAAACAGAAAATTTCTTTAAATATTTTAGAAGAAAAATTAGGATATAGTACAAATTATCTTTACAGTCTAAAAAAAGGTAACCCAAAATCTGATAGACTACAAGAAATAGCTGATTATTTTGGTGTTAGTACAGACTACTTATTAGGTCGTACTGAAAATCCTAATCTTGCAGATGATACCAAGGAGTATACATGGCAAGGCAAAGTTCTAAATGTTGAAGAAATGGCATCGAATGTCATGATGTTTGGCGGTCGAGAATTAACAGATGAAAAGAAGAAAATCATCCAGTCTATCATTGAAGGTTATCTGAAGGAAGCTGGTGATTAGAGGTATTGCTTAGTGACCGAAAAAGAAATTATAAGTCATTTTCAGATTCGTATTATCGATTTTGATGGAGATTTGATGCCTGATGAACTTGGATTTTACGAAAAAGAAACCAATACAGCTTTCCTATCGAGCAAGCTCAACAAAAAAGAGAGAGTTAAGGTGCTTCTACACGAACTCGGCCACAAGGACCACACACGCTCAGAGTACCAGAGCGCTCGCCTGCGTTGTGAAAACGAAGCTGATAGGAATATGATCCATCATCTCGTAAAAGACGCGATAGAAAGCTTAGACGACCCCACAGAGTTTGATTACCTCAAATTCATGTCTTACTACAATCTTAAAACTGTGACAAATGAAATCATGGTAAAAGAGGAATATTATAATTTAGCAAATATAATTTAAGGAGATGTTATGAACAAAGAAAAAGATTCTAAACCTTTTTATAAAAAAATTTGGTTTTGGATATTGGTAGCTATCTTGGCTATCGGTGGTTCAAATGCTCTTACAAAACAAACGTCAAGCAAAGCAGACGAAGAAAAAGCAAGTGCGCTTAAAACAGCTCAAGAACTTGTCGAAAGTAAAGCGTCATTTTCTGAAAAAACACTTCTTTGGTATTTAACAGAAAGTGCGAGTCACAAATATTCAAAGAAAGCTGCTCAATATGCTGTTGAGAATGTTGGTGATGTTTGGGTTAATGAAGCGCTCGATATTGCAAAAGAAGAAAGAAGTGAAGGCAAGACTGACCAAGAAATACTTAAAAGTTTGACAGATAAAGATGCTCAGTTTACTGAAGAACAGGCCCTGAAAGCTATTGAAAAATTAAATGAATAAAAAAAGCCTCACAATCGCCCTCGCCAAAGTTTGATTGTGAAGCTCATCCTTATAAAAAATCAGCCATTAAAAAGGCCTCTTTTCTATACCCTATTTTACACCATGAAAGGGGTGATGTCAATATTCTCAATGTTTAGACCTTGTCCAGAAGCTGATAAACAAGGAGAATACAATGAAATATAATAAAACAAAATACCCAAATATCTATTACTATGAAACTGCAAAAGGCAAACGTTATTACATCAGACGCTCTTTCTATTTTCATGGTAAAAAGAAAGAGATTACTAAAAGTGGTCTCACAACCCTTCCACAAGCTCGTGCAGCCTTGACAGAGATTGAGCAACAAATCCAAGACCAAGAATTAGGTATCAATACGAATCTAACGCTTGATCAGTATTGGGATATCTATTCTGAAAAGAGATTGTCAACAGGTCGCTGGAATGACACTTCCTACTACCTCAATGACAATCTCTATAAGAACCATATCAAGCCAAAGTTTGGTTCTACTATGCTTAAAAATTTGGATAGAAATGAGTATGAACTCTTTATCGCTGAAAAGTTGCAGAACCATACCAGATACACTGTTCAAACTCTCAATTCCAGCTTCATGGCATTGCTGAATGATGCCGTGAAAAGTGGGAATCTGCTCTCAAATCGCTTGAAAGGTGTCTTTATTGGCCAGAGTGATATCCCTGCTGCTAACAAGAAAGTGACTCTCAAAGAGTTTAAGACTTGGATAGCAAAGGCAGAAGAGATTATGCCAAAACAATTCTACGCACTGACCTACCTGACCATTTTTGGATTGAGAAGAGGAGAAGTCTTTGGATTGCGCCCGATGGACGTCACTCAGAACGACAATGGACGGGCTATACTGCATCTTAGAGATAGTCGAAGCAACCAGACCTTGAAAGGGAAAGGAGGTCTTAAAACGAAGGATTCAGAGCGATATGTCTGCCTTGATGATATCGGAACGGACCTTATCTATTATCTGATAGCTGAAGCTTCTAAGATTAAGCGAAAGTTAGGGATTATC
Source organism: Streptococcus sp. HMSC066F01 (assembly GCF_001837335.1). GTDB lineage: Bacteria > Bacillota > Bacilli > Lactobacillales > Streptococcaceae > Streptococcus > Streptococcus oralis_S. The sequence continues at coordinate 457 of NZ_KV832070.1, read as the reverse complement.
AAGGAACAGCACAAGGATTATATAACTATCAACGAGAAAGGTGGTCTCATCAATCCAAACCAGCTAAATAGAAACTTCAATCTAGTGAATGAAGCAACAGGATTACATGTAACACCTCACATGATGCGCCACTTCTTCACGACTCAAAGCATTATTGCAGGGGTTCCGCTTGAACAATTAAGCCAGGCGCTGGGCCATACAAAAGTCTATATGACCGATCGTTACAATCAAGTAGAGGACGAACTTGCCGAAGCGACAACAGACCTATTTCTTAGTCATATTCGCTAAAAAAATCCCCGCCAAAATCTCAAAAAGTCCCCGCCAATTCCCCGACCAAAATCCGAAAAATACCGAAAAATATCGAAAAATTATTTTTAGAATAGTCCCAAAAAGCCTGAAATAGAGCCAAAAAACTCCACCTGATTGGGTGGAGTTAAGGGAGATTATTATGAAAAAG
>NZ_KV832069.1:0-6013 GCF_001837335.1 Streptococcus sp. HMSC066F01 | reverse complement strand
ATAAACCTTTTTTTGTGAGACTTCAAGATGCCTTTTGTCTCATTCTTGTTTACAACTCACCTTTCAGTATAGCGTACTGTTCTAAGATAATCCTCCTCCTTCTATAAATTGTAGCTTTGCTCATGAATTTCTGTTCTGCTATTTCTTCCCATCTAAGTTGAGGATACCTCCAGCGCAGATTAAAGATTTCCTTGTCTTCATCAACTAGATTGATCAGGAGTTTGTTAATAATAGCTTTGAACCCTTCGAGAAATTTTAAGGTTGGATCATCTGCGATTCTGATTGCGATAGTTTCGGTAGGTTTGCTTATTCCTACGCCAGGACCACTCTGAGCGTCTGGGTTTCGAGTTTCTAATTCTAGTCTTCTCAAATCTATTGTACGTTGAATGTTTTGGAATTTGAAAAGTTCTCTGTCCAATGTTTTGAGGTCTTCGTCGCTCAATTTCTTCAAATTTTACCTCCGAATTTTCTAAATAATTAAATAAGCTATCGAACATTTTAGAAAAAGCCTTACTGATGTCAGAAACTATCTGCTTAATCATTCTAGATAAAACTTCAATTTCTTCCTGACTTAACTTTCTAAGCTTATTTTCTAATTCTATTTGTTTCTTCTGAGCAAGTTGTTTAGCTTTCTTCTTTTTAATCCTTCTATTCATCTTGCTCTCCATTTCCTGGTATTAGCTTTTATGAATGCAGCCTGCTCTTGCATCTGCTTCCATTCGTAATCCATGATGATTTCAAGCTGGTTGTTACAAAGAGTCCTCAAGAAATCATTTTGAACTTCTAATTTTTCAATATCCTTATAGGCCCTTTCATATAGTTCATCTTCCAGAAATCTAATGCGCTCTGCCATTGCTTCTTGAATGATGATATAAGTTGGTTTCTTGTACTTTGTCATTACAATCTTACCTCATCTCCTATTTTTAGAGATTCATAGTTTGTTTTAGTAACTACGAATACTCCGTAATTTTGTACTGTGACAGTGTACATGTCGCCAATCTTCTCCTTTTGTAAAACTCTGCCTTTGATTTCTGCGCCTTGATTATCAGCTTTATAAACGACAATCGGACGCTTTGCTTCTAGTTTTTTAATGTGAATACTCTGCCAGATATTCAATCCAGCAGACAATAATATCCAAATTACGATAAAACGTCTCATTCTGTGCCCTCCTTACTCTTCTTCAGCCATAATTTCATTAAACTGCTCTTCGTCAATAAGTCCACGGTCAATCATTGTTTGGACCGTCAATTCAATTTTTATCAATCTGTTCAATTCTTTGTTAGGCAACGTAGCCATAATAACTTCTTTCATCACTCCACCTCATTTCCCAATTCAAAATCAATTCCATACAAGAGCAAATCATTTTGAAAATCAACGAATGCTTCAATCATTTCAGCTTCTTGAAAGTCGTATTCCTCGACCGTACCCAAGAAATCATCAATATCATTTCTTTGTACACTTCCGTGCTCTGTCTTTGTATGTTCCATAACTTGTTCATAGCCATCAACATCAATTGTGTAGCCGATTCTGCCACTTGAATAATCATATTTGTAATTCTTGATAATCATTACTCTACCTCCTCAATCTCAATCCCTGGGCAATCAAACACCCATCCGAAGCCAGCTTGTTCTAGTTCTTTCTTTGTGTAGTGTGTGCCATAAAGTGAGTTTTCTTCCCGGTCTGAGAAAAGCCATTTGTTTGAATGCTTTTCACGGTTCAAAGTTTCGTGATTTCCACAAATGCCTTTCACCTTTACCAGATATCTCTTCTCTTCCTCGACCTCGTAGCCGTCAAGCCATGCACGGGCGACTTTGTCGTAAGCACCCTGTTCGTTCAGTAACCAATCATCGTATTGTTTATTAAAATTCTTTTCTCTGAGCGCATCGTATAACGTAGCGTTCTGTTTCTTGCAATACTCGATAATTTCCGCAACAAACTGCGGAATCACTGGTTTATTCAATTCTTGCCGAATCTTATCAGCATCCTTCAATTGATTGCCAACCCATTCTCCCTCAAGTTTACCTTGCTCGTAACCACTGCGATATTTCATCGAACCGTAGTCGTCCCCTAATTCTTTAAGGATGTCATTAAGCCATCTAGTCTGTGTCGTCGGATCAAACCCTCTGATTCGACGAACGACATCTTTTAATTTGAACGGCAACGGTTCTGGTTCGTCTAGTTGTTTGATTAATTCAATTGCAGTTTCAGTCGGAATAGTTTTGATTTCTGTGCTAAAAATATTCAATTTGTAAATCCCAATTTCTTCAAACTCTTTAATCAATTCCTGCTTATTCATCCTTGCTTCCTCCATAAATCAAATAAACTGCAATAACTACCTGAGACATTCCTGGCGAATAACCAACCCAATCATCAAACTCCTTAGATTTTGGTAACCAATCTTTGGTAGCTCCCAAATCATAGTCTTTAGGTTTTTCATCAGCGAAGATACACTCCATCGCTCCCATGAACGTCATGCCATCTTCTGCCATTTCCCAGAAATAGTCTGCTCGGTCTCTTACCACTTGTGGTAAATCTTGCTTGGGAGGTTTGGGTTTTCCATCTTCTACCGACCAGCCGTATACTCCATTAACTTTTTTCTTTAACTCTTCCATCATCTTCCAACTCCTTTTTCCTTTACGCTGATTTTTGTACTAATTTCGTTTGTTTCATCCATTCCTTGGCTATGTCCCAGACATCGGTTGGGACGTCTTGGTTATACTTGCCACGAAACTGGACTATTTTACCCTGCTTTACTTCGAGTGTGTAAAGAGGTGTTTTTGGTTGATTTGATAAGCGTACAAACACTATCAAAGTATCGCCTTTGAAATGCTTGTCTGTGTATGAGCTTACGCAATGATGTAGCTTCTTGCCCTCATAGATCAGCTCGGCCACTTTTCTAGGGACATGGAATGCGTAACCGTGGATGGTCCTATCCATTCCTTCTCTAAGTTTAAACTCAGATTCAAGCTGCTTGCGTTTCTTCTTGTCTTCCATTTTGCGTTTTTCTTCAACGAATTGATTGTATAATCCGACCGTGTGATTGTGCATGGCCGTAAAATTCTTTGGTACAAGCATAGCATCACCTTCAGGCTCAATACCCATTTCTCTTAACATTTTGAGGTAATCAAGATATTCATTGAATTCAATACTATTCTTGATAACCCAATTCTGAAACTTATTGATCCCTACACCTTTCGGTATGTGCTTGATATCGTGGTAAGTCAGATAAGACTCGATACCATGTACTAGCTGGCCGTTCCGTTCTTTTAATCGACGGCTCAACTCAAATTCGTTAAAGCTGCGATTTGAATTCTTGAAAAATTGTTTATTCTTCTGAAGCCATCTACGGTTCAAGGTCCGCATGTCTACGGTTCTTGTAAATCCGATTCTATAATTCGGAAACATGATTTCGTTGGCCAATCTGTAAGCATGAATCTTCTGGGCAAACTCGATTTCAAACTTATATTTGTAGAGTCGTTCAATTTCCCAAAAATAGATATTATCGAATTCCAAATATTTGAGTTCGGATACTTTTTGAAGTCTCTTTTCCCAATTGTTTGGATAAAAAATATTTCCTGTGTAAAAACCACCACTAAAGAAATTAGCGAATAGATACGGATAGTATTGCCCGTTGTAATCTTGGCCAATTTTTGTGTGCTTGTCATTTTCAAAGCGTTCTAGATTAGTAAACTGCCAATCAATAAATTGTTTTCCTTCGACTAACTTCGAACTAAATTCATAAGATTGAATCTCGATGCGTTTCGAGGTGCTGAGAATGATAGAGAAAAAGTAGGTTTTGTCATAAAAAGTGAGCCTTGATGACTTTGTCAGTCGTTTCTCGATACAATAGCCAAGGTCCAAATCTGAAGCGATTATGGTCTTGTCCTTATTGCTCCATTTGTACGTTGTGATTTGCGAGTAGCACCAGATCCAGAAGTCTGCAGGTGGTTTCAATCGTCTATCAGCTTCTCGCTTCCATTGTTCGTTTTTCATTCGTCCAAGAAATCGAAAATGCTCATTTGCTTTTCGACTACTCCTTTCTCTTTCTTAATTTTGACCTCCTCAACTTTGTTTTCAGGAGGATTTTTTGGCTTCTCTGCCTTCTTCTTGACGGATTCAACAGGCACCTGCTTGATGTTAGATACTTGCGAATTTGAGATAAAGTATTCTCGAATCCATCTGAAGACAGTAGCATCATCTATACAAGCGACTCCATTTTCAGCAAATTTACGAGCTTTCTCTTTTGCGAAGCTTAAAGCACATTTTAGAGAGTATCGCTCCTTTAGGATGCCTTGAAATAGTTCCTCATCTTCCTGATCACATATCCAGTTATGAATGCGGTCAAGTGCGGTATCGTGTGGTTGATTTAATTCCTCTAGCAGTTTAGCTAGAGCTTTTTCTTTAATTTCATTCATATCATTTTCAAAAAAAATGCGACTGTCTTTGTGGTAATTGGCTAAATACGGGCAGTCGCTCGTCCATTAGTCACACGACTGATTGACGCTTCCTAGCTCGCTTTTAACGTGGTTCGCGGCACGTTGATTTTACTGCTAAGTAATAACAATCTAGTGCACCATAATCAAAACGTACATCGTCTTTTCCGATATATTTTCTGAATTTTGGTTTTGTAATCGATGAATAAGCTTTTTGATGACTTTTCATTTGTCTGACAAGGTCATCCACATTGTTGAAATAGCCGAGAAAGAATTTTCGATGTCCGTTGTAGACAAAATATAGTTTTAATAACAAGGTGTGCCACCTTTCTAAAAGTAATCTTTCCTTTTGTTTTTTAAGTCATTGAATACCATCAAATGATCATTGTCTACACCCTTCATCAACCGGCTCATAAATGGCCGACCGTATCGCTTCTGGATTTCTTGTGCAGTTAGATTTGTAGTGATAATCGTGTTTGCCCTTTTATTGAGAATGTTATAAAGGATACTGAAGGACCATTCACTGTCCTTCTCCATTCCAAGATCATCCAGAACTAAAAATTTTGCGCTAGCAATTTTATTTACTAGAAACTCTTCCTGGCTGAAATCTGTCTTGATTTTCATCAACAGGTCAGTAACATTGATGAAGATAGCAATTTCTTTTGTAGTTGCTGATAGTTCCTTCATAATCGCAAATGCAAGATGACTCTTACCCGTTCCAGCTTCACCTTGAAAAACAACATTATTTCTGGCACCGTCTGCCCACTCTTTGCAGATTTTTTTGGCAAATTCTAGCTTTTCGGCTTCTTTTGCTGTTGGAGTATCAAAATTCTCAAGAGTAGCATTTTTCAGCACATCATCATATAAAGAGAATTTTTCAAGATAGAACTTTCGTTCTCTCTCGTATTCTGCATCAGCAAGCTCGTTTACTCTAATCTGATTTTCGGCATGAATGCGTTCTGATTCGCATAAACGACAAAGGACATCATCTGTACGAAGGATTTTAATCAGTGGAATTTTATGTTTATCGCAAATTTCGTCCTGTTGTTCAGTATTTCTATGGTAAGATAAGGCCATCTCCTCAAGTGCATCAGTTACCATGATACCTTACCCCCACAAGCTTTCCAGCTAGCCATATCTGACAAGCAGTCTATGACAGTAGGGAGAGGTTGTTTTGCAAGCAGTGACTTCTTTTCATCGCTGATAGGATAAAATTCATCTTCAAATTGGTTGATAATTTCTAAAATCCCCATTCGTCTTTAGCCCCCTGTTCTGATTTTTTCTCCTTGTGTTGTTTTTCTGATTGTCGAACTTGTTCAACTGTCGTAACCTGGTTCAACTGCCAATTTCTCAAAATGCCACCTATGTAGCTAACATTTGGTTTTCCTGAAGTAACAGCTGTCCTTAATGCTTCTTTGACTAGTACAGAGTCATTTTCGTTTAACAGATGATTGATTTCTTCGATTTCGAAACCTGATAGCAGTCTACGAAATTCAGACTGAAATAGTTCTAAGATATTTTCACTATTACTAGTAGTAGTTATATTCTTATCTTTATCTAATTCTTTATCTAATTCTTTA
>NZ_KV832068.1:0-377 GCF_001837335.1 Streptococcus sp. HMSC066F01 | reverse complement strand
TTGTTTTGTGTGCTAATTCAATGAATGATCCAATATCTCCTGGATCGGATTGAGTCAATATGACATCAGCTGAATCCAACGCAACTTGAGTTCCAGCACCTATAGCTATACCAACATCTGCTAGGGCAAGAGAAGGAGCATCATTTACACCATCACCTACCATGATAACTTTCTTTCCTTCATCTTTAAGTGTTTTAACTAACTCATATTTGTCTTGTGGAGATTGATTTGATCTATATTCAATCCCTAAATCTGCTGCCGCGCCTTGAGCCGCTTTTTCATTATCACCTGTCGCCATAATTGGTTGAATATTGTTCTTTTTAAGAGCTCTAATTAACTCTTTACTTGTTGGTTTTAATTCGTCCCCTAAAGCTACA
>NZ_KV832067.1:0-2637 GCF_001837335.1 Streptococcus sp. HMSC066F01 | reverse complement strand
ATTACGAAGAAGGTTAATGACAAAGAACATGAAGATTTGAAGGCAGAAGAGGAACTCTTTGAGTACAAGGTGACTGCTCCATGGCCAGGTATTGCGGACAACTTTACGCTGACAGATACAGTTGTTCCAGAGTTAGAAGTTCAAGCAGATAGTTTGAATGTAAAACTCGGTGGAAAAGATAACGCTGATTTGAAAGGTGCGACAACCGTTTCAGGTCAAACCGTTTCGTTGACACTAGACAAAACTAATCTTGAAAAAATCACTCGTAAAGTGAATCGCCGTAAGGTGAAAGACATTCAATATGTAGAATTAACCTTTAAGGCGAAAATCCGTAAAGGTGCTGATCTTTCTAAATACAAGAAAGATGGTCAAGTAAAAGTACCAAATACAGCGGATGTGATCTTGAACGATGTGAAACAAACCTCTAACGAAGTAACGGTTACCCCACCAAAACCAAAAGAACCAACGATTGATAAGAAAATCAATGAAAACTTGGATAGCTTCCAAACGTTTGATGGGCAACCATACAACTACAATATTACAACAGCAGTACCAAGTGATGTTGCTAATTACAAGAAATTTGTGATTCGTGATACACTGGATGCTAATTTGGAACTTGCAGGAGACGTAAGTATTAAAGGTTCTGCAGCGGCCCTCTTTGATATCCACACCAATGGTCAAGAGATTACGGCAACGGTGAAGGATGGTCAGTTTGGTGAACTTGCAAAATACTCAACTGTTGAACTAGTCATTCCTGCAAAAGTTAAAAATGGTGTGATAGGTACAACCATTGAAAACAAGGCTTCTATTTCCTTTACAAATGAGAATAATGTAGAGAAAGAAGTTGAATCGAAACCTGTCACCGTAACGCCACCTCCTGTAACGAAGAAGATCAATGAAACTCTTGATCACTTAGATATCGCGACAGGTCAAGCGTATAACTACAACATTAAGACAAAACTTCCAACCGATATTACAGATTACAAGAAATTTGTGATTACAGATACACTTGAAGGAGATTTGTCAGTTATCAATGAAACTTCAAGCAAACCAGTTATCAAAGGAGCAGCTGCCGCCTTCTTCGATGTAACAGTTGAGGGTCAAACCGTGACTGCAACGATGAAGGAGTTTGCGAACGCTACAGACCTTGCTGGTCAAGAAGTGGAATTGATTATTCCGGCTAAGATCAATGATGGAGTGACTCGTATCAACATTCCAAATACTGCGAAGTTCAGCTTCACAGATAAGAACGATCATAGCGGAGAAAAAGAAACGAAACCTGTCACCGTAACCCCTCCATCAGAACCAAGTGTTGATAAGAAAATCAACGAAACACTGACAGAGGCAACAATCGGTGCGGAAACCGACTTTACTTATAATATCAAAGCGAAATTGCCAAATGATATTACAACGTACAAGTCCTTCGTTGTAACGGATACCTTGGATGAGAACTTGACTCCAGGTCAAGCTGAAATCAAGGGAGCGGCAGCGAAATTCTTCGATGTAACAGTTCAAGGTCAAACCGTGACTGCAACGATGAAAGATTTTGCGAATGCGGGTGACTACGGTAACCAAGAAGTAGAACTCGTGATTCATGCCAAAGTGAAGAAAGGCTCAACTGTTCCATCTATTGAGAACAAAGCTAAGATTACTTACACCAACAAGAATGACCAACAAGGTGAGAAAGAAACCAAGCCGGTCACTGTTACACCACCACCAATCACGAAGAAGGTGAATGGTCAGGAACATGCAGATCTTGGTAAGTTATCAGAAATCTTTACGTATACGATTGACTCAACGGTTCCACATGTGGCAGATAGCTTCACCATTTCAGATGATATCGTCAAAGAATTGGCATTTGAAGGAGAAGCAACGGTCACTGTTGATGGCCAAGCTGTTCAAGACCTCACTGTAACAACAGAAGGTCAACGTTTGACGGTCACATTTGGTAAAGAGCAAGTGAAACAATATGCTGGTAAAGATGTACAAGTTTCATTTAAGGCTAAGGTGAAGGAAGGCATTACCTTTGATGCACTCTTAGCGGCTTATCCAAATGAATCAAAAGACAAGCCGGTAGTACCAAATACTGCTAGCTACATCATTAATGATAATCCTGATTCTAAGAAAGAATCAAAACCAGTTACCGTTACACCACCACCAACTACTACTCCAGAGCTTAAGAAGGAAGTAAACGGAGCAGAACGTTATGATCTTGCAAAACGTAATGAAGAGTTTACTTATACTTTGAAAACAACAATGCCTGCCAGCGCAACTGTGTTTGAGATGACAGACGAGTTGAAAGAAGTTCTAGAATTTGTTGGTGAGAATGCTTCAGCCACTGTTAAACTTGATGGTGAGGATGCAGGATCGAAGGCGACAGTGACACTTTCTGGTCAAGTCATCAAAGTTGCCTTTACAGAAGCTTCTGTCAAAGCAGATGCCGGTAAGACTATTGAAGTAAACTTCAAGGCTAAAATCAGAGATAATGCCAACTTGTCAGCTTATGTGAATAAAGATGGTAAGACAGAAATTCCAAACAAGGCTTCTTACGACATCGATCACAATCCGAAATATCACAAGGATTCCAATGAAGTCCCAGTAACACCTCCAACACCAGAAGAGCCAGAGATCAAGAAA
>NZ_KV832066.1:0-598 GCF_001837335.1 Streptococcus sp. HMSC066F01 | reverse complement strand
GGTGGTAAGTATGAAAACAAAGCCTACCAAATTGATTTTGGAAATGGCTATGCTACAGAAGTAGTTGTCAACAATGTACCGAAAATCACACCTAAAAAAGATGTGACAATCAGTATGGATCCAAGCAGTGACAATATTGATGGTCAAACAATTCCATTGAACCAGTACTTCAATTATCGTTTAATCGGTGGTTTGATTCCACAAAATCATTCTGAGGACTTGAATGACTATAGTTTTGTAGATGATTATGACCAAAAAGGTGATCAATACACTGGAAACTATAAAGTTCTTGCCAAGGTTGATATCCGATTGAAAGACGGTCGTGTTATTAAGGCAGGAACAGACTTAACGGCTGAAACACAGGTTGAACATGATCAAGATAAGGGAATGCTTACAATTCGCTTCAAGGAAGAATTCCTTCAAGAGATTCAGTTGGATTCTCCATTCCAGGCTGAGACTTATATTCAAATGAAACGAATTGCTGTTGGAACCTTTGAAAATACCTATGTAAATACTGTGAACAAAGTTGCTTACGCTTCAAATACAGTTCGTACGACAACGCCAGAACCTAAGAAACCAGAGGAGCCAACAACTCCTA
>NZ_KV832065.1:0-508 GCF_001837335.1 Streptococcus sp. HMSC066F01 | reverse complement strand
TTGGTAGGCTTTGTTTTCATACTTACCACCTGTCTTACCAAATTCAGACTTAACAGTCATCGGATCTGTAATGACTAATGATGTTCCAGTTGATACATATTGCTTGTAAAATTCTTCTGGATTATCAGCAGAGAAGAGTTGGAAAGCACCCTTAACAGTAATGTTAGCTTTCTTCAACAAGTCTTGAACCTTCTTAGGCGCAGCTTCTAAACTATCAAATTGTTGAACACTGATACCTGATACAAGGTTGCCCTCTAGATCACGGATCTTAACCAATTCTGGTTGAAGGGTTAAGGCTTCTTCTGGATAATCATCCACATAGTAGAAACCATTTTGAATCGCTTCTTTAGAAGATTTATCTCCCTTGTATTGGTCCAAATCCCATGTTAATTCGTAGTAGTTGGTTGAACCAGCTAAAACTTCTTTTCCATCGATATTAAGGCCTTCTTTATTCTTATTTACTTTCGTTGGCTTAATATAGTTGTTATTTGGATTGTCAGGATCATTT
>NZ_KV832064.1:0-771 GCF_001837335.1 Streptococcus sp. HMSC066F01 | reverse complement strand
TATAAGAAGTAACGACTAAATTTAGATAAGGAAATGACTTATAATGAAAAATAAAAAAGAAGTCTATGGATTTCGTAAAAGCAAAGTTGCGAAAACTTTGTGTGGTGCTGTTTTAGGAACTGCTTTGATTGCTTTTGCAGACAAAGCAGTATTTGCTGATGAAGTTACAGAGACAACTAGTACAAGTACAGTTGAGGTAGCTACTACAGGAAACCCAGCTACAAATCTACCTGAAGCTCAGGGTGAAATGAGCCAAGTTGCCAAAGAAAGCCAAGCTAAGGCTGGTTCCAAAGACTCAGCTTTGCCAGTAGAAGTATCATCAGCTGATTTGGATAAAACAGTTGCCGATGCAAAATCTGCAGGAGTTAAGGTAGTTCAAGATGAAACAAAAGACAAAGGAACAGCCACAACTGCTACAGAGAATGCTCAAAAACAAGATGAGATTAAAAGCGACTATGCTAAACAGGCTGAAGAAGTAAAGACAACAACTGAAGCATATAAAAAAGAAGTCGCAGCTCATCAGGCTGAAACAGATAAAATCAATGCTGAAAACAAAGCAGCGGATGACAAGTATCAAAAAGATCTAAAAAGTCATCAAGAAGAAGTTGAAAAAATCAACACTGCCAATGCAACAGCTAAAGCAGAATATCAGGCTAAGCTAGCACAATATCAAAAAGATTTAGCAACTGTCAAAAAAGCAAACGAAGATAGTCAACAGGATTATCAAAATAAACTTTCAGCTTACCAGACGGAATTAGCTCGAGTACAAAA
>NZ_KV832063.1:0-1447 GCF_001837335.1 Streptococcus sp. HMSC066F01 | reverse complement strand
CTTATCTAAATTTAGTCGTTACTTCTTATATTAACACTTTACAAGGCAAGATACAAATATTTACTCTTTTCTCTTTTTATTTATAGAAAAATTCCACATGTTTATAAATTAAATTAAAAAGAAGATGGTCACACCATCTTCTTTTAGTTAAACTATTTATTTTGGCTCTATAATATTTGTAGTGGGTAAATCCCCTATAGATATTATGGAGCCTATTTTGTTGTAGAGAAAAAGTCCCATATGACCTATAATGAAAAGCAACCAAACCATCATTAGAAAGAGCCATATGGAACAATTACATTTTATCACAAAACTACTCGATATCAAAGACCCTAATATCCAAATTATAGACATCATCAGTAAGGATACCCACAAGGAAATCATCGCTAAAATGTATTATGATGCTCCACTTTGTCCTGATTGCGGAAGCCAAATGAAGAAATATGACTTTCAAAAACCTTCTAAAATCCCTTACCTTGAAACGACTGGTATGCCTACTAGAATTCTCCTTAAAAAACGCCGTTTTAAGTGCTATCAGTGCTCTAAAATGATGGTCTCTGAGACTCCTATAGTCAAGAAAAATCACCAAATCCCTCGTATCATCAACCAAAAGATTGCCCAGAAGCTAATTGAAAAGACTTCTATGACTGGCATTGCCCATCAGCTGTCTATTTCAACTTCAACTGTCATTCGCAAACTCAATGACTTCCGTTTTAAGCATGATTTTTCTCGTCTGCCTGAGATTATGTCCTGGGACGAGTATACCTTCACTAAGGGAAAGATGAGTTTTATTGCGCAAGATTTTGAAAAGCTCAATATCATCACTGTTCTTGAGGGCAGAACACAAGCTATCAAGCGCTACTGGAAACTCATTCAACAGGATAGTCGTAAACTCAGTGATAAGCGTTTTTATCGCCCTACTTTTCGTATGCACTTAACCAATAAAGAAATCCTAGACAAGCTTTTGAGCTATTCAGAAGACTTGAAACACCACTATCATCTCCATCAACTCTTGCTTTTTCACTTTCAGAATAAGGAACCAGAGAAATTTTTCGGACTCTTTGAAAACAATATAAAGAAGGTTCATTCTCTTTTTCAGACTGTCTTTAAAACATTTCTAAAGGACAAAGGGAAAATCGTCAATGTCCTTCAGTTATCCTATTCCAACGCAAAATTGGAAGCGACTAATAATCTCATCAAACTTATCAAACGCAATGCCTTTGGTTTTCGGAACTTTGAAAACTTCAAGAAGCGAATTTTCGTCGCTCTGAATATCAAAAAAGAAAGGACGAAATTTGTCCTTTCTCGAGCTTAGCTTTTCTTCAACCCACTACAGTTGACAACGAGCCAAAAAAGAGGAAACAGAGTTCCTCTTTTCTATTTAACTTTTAGAGCTTACTTGCTTTCATCTTCTTTCCGTTTCAACTGACCAAGTCCTAAAACTCCT
>NZ_KV832062.1:0-18649 GCF_001837335.1 Streptococcus sp. HMSC066F01 | reverse complement strand
TTGAAGTCTCACAAAAAAAGGTTTATTATGGTAGCATGGTTTTCTTGTATGAGAGGGGATAGGTCACTGGCCTGTCCCTTTTAGTATTGGAAAGGAGGTTTGCTATGTACAACAAACCTGTCAGACCATCCTTGAAGTCTAAGAAGTGGGAGAAGTTCCGTGATAAGATTATGCGGAAGTTCGACTATCTTTGTCAGGAAAGTTTGAGGTATGGAATTTCAGTAGCAGCTGAAATGGTACATCATATCTTCCCTGTATCTGAATATCCTGAACTTGAATTCGTCGAGTGGAATTGTTTGCCACTAACAAACAAGAAACACAATACGTTTCACGATAGAAAGAATGATAAGATTATCAATCAAGGATTATTTTGGCAAAGAAAGAGAAAAAAGGAATTTGAAGAATTTTATGGATACCCCCCACCTCTTTAAAAATTCATTTTGGCCAGCAGGGTACCGGTGAAGGGAACTTTTTCCAAGTCGGGGGCCTTCAAACAAAAAGGGGGTAAAAACTAAGCGATTTTGACGAAAGGAGGTAGTTTTTGGCTAAACCAATTACAGCAAAGTCGATTAAGTCAAAAGTGGTCAAGCAGATGAAAGACTTGGGCACTTATCGGAAAGAGTTCGAAATGATCATTGACATTTTTGCAGGTATGTTATACCAGTATCAGAAACTTGCTCAAGATTATGCTGACATGGGTTATCCAGTAACAGACACCTACGTCAATAAGGCTGGTGCTGAAAATGAGCGCAAAGTTCCAATCTTGACAGCGATGGAAATTTTGAGAAAAGACATCCTCAGCTACTCTAATCAGTTGATGATGAATCCTAAGTCGCTCGGTGAGGTAGTAGAACAAGAAGGTGATTCAGTTCTTACTGAGGTACTGAAGTTCAAGAACGAAATCAAGAAGAAGCGAGTGACTGGCAATGGGTAATCTTGATAAAGCGAAAGAGTATGCTCGGCACGTCATTTCTCACAGAGAGGAACATTGCGAGGAGAATATTCTTGCTGCTGAAAGGTTCATTCGTGATCTTGAGAATCCAGAATTTGACATGGATGAGGAAATCGTTGATTTCGTTGTTCACTTCATCGAAAACACGATAGTCCATCAGCAGGGCGATGATATGTTTGCGGTGTCTATCCGTAACAAGCCATTACTCTTGCAACCGTGGCAACATTTCGTAGTTGTGAACCTGTTTGGTTTTTACTATAAGGGTACGAATGAGCGCAGGTTCAAAGAAGCGCTTATCATGCTTGCTCGGAAGAATGGTAAAACCTCATTTACTGCTGCAATCGCACTTGCTTATCAGATATTAGACACGGATAGCGGTTCAAAATGCTACATCGTGGCCAACTCAGTTAAGCAAGCGATGGAAGCATTTGGATTCTTGAAGTTCAATGTGGAACGATGGAATGACAAGAACATTCGTATTAAGGATAACAACCAAGAACACTCTATCACTGCTAATTTTGGTATCGAGGGTTCTTTCTTTATCCAGGCACTGGCCAACGATGAAAGCCGTTTGGACTCATTGAACGGTAATGTAATTATCCTAGACGAAGCTCACACGATGAGAAACAGTAAGAAATACGGACTTATGAAGAAAACAATGTCAGCATACCGAAACAGTATGCTTTTTGTTATCTCTACGGCTGGTGATATTCCTACTGGTTTCCTTGCTAACCGTCTGAAATATTGTCAAAAGGTCCTTAAGCAATTGGTCAAGGATGATTCCTTGTTCATGTTTATCTGCAAAGCTGACCAGACGACTGATGGAGACGTGGGCGACTACCTGGACGAGAATGTCCTAAAAAAAGCCAACCCTTCGTGGGGAGTGACGGTGTCGCTCAAGGCTCTGAGAGAAGAAGCCGAACAGGCTATGAACGATCCACAGACAAGAAATGAGTTTTTCAACAAGACTTTGAATGTCTTTACAAACTCTATGAATGCTTACTTCAATCCTGATGAGTTCATAGCTTCAGATAGTCAATACGATTGGACCCTAGAGGAGCTGGCACGTTTACCAATCCAATGGTACGGTGGTGCTGACTTGTCAAGATTGCACGACTTAACCGCTGCTGCTCTCTATGGTGTCTATCATGATGGTGAAAAAGATATTGATATCTGTATCACACACGCTTTCTTCCCTCGCGTCAATGCTCAGAAGAAAGCCAACGATGACGGGATTCCACTCTTTGGGTGGCAGTCTGATGGCTGGCTAACTATGAGCAATACTCCGACCGTTCTCTATGATGATATTGTCAAATGGTTTATCAAGATGAGAGAGAAAGGGTTCAAGATTGCTACTGTCGGAATGGATAGGAAGTTTGGCCGTGAGTTTCTGACGAAGATGAAACAAGCTCGGTTCAAGATGATTGACCAACCTCAGCTTTTTTATCTGAAATCAGAGGGCTTCAGACGGATTGAGTTCAAAGTCAAGAATAAAGAGTTTTACTATCTTCATTCTGATGCTTACGAATACTGTGTGAGTAACGTTAGAGCGATTGAAAAGGTGGATGACGCTGTGCAATATGAAAAATTAGACGGTGACGGTGGTACTGCAAGGATTGACTTGTTTGATGCCAGCGTTTTTGCTTGCATTCAAGCTCTTGCTAATCTTGGTAAGAATCAGAATGTCATGAGCTTCTTTGATTAGGTGGGATATGAAAGATGTTTTTTTACCACTGGATAAGCCTTTCCAGCTAGAGCTATCAATATTAGATCCTAAAGTTAATCCAGAACATTGTAGAATTGGACAGACTGAGAAAGAGATAATCGTTAATAGAAAGGAGGTGAGGAAATATGGGGCTTTTAGATAGATTTTTGAAACGTGGTAAGAGTCGAGGTGGAACGAATGTTATCGCTCATTCAGATTTTGGGCTTTATATTGACGGTGATAGCTATGTGCCTTTAGCCCGTAATCCTGATGTGATTGCAGCGGTCAATAAGATTGCTGACATGGTGTCGAACATGACTATTCACTTGATGGAGAATACTGATAAAGGCGATATCCGAATAAAAGACGGACTGGCTCGCAAGATTGATGTGAATCCATGCGACAACATGACTCGCAAAACTTGGATTTTCAAGATTGTGCGTGACCTATTGCTATTCGGTGACGGAAACTCAGTTCTTCATGTTGAGTATGATCCTGTGAATGATTATATTTTGAACCTGAGACCATTCTCTATGAGTGAAGTTTCCTTCAAAAGTGATGATGTTGGTTATATCGTGAATTATCGTGGTATCGACTACAACCCAAGCGAAATCGTGCACTTTGTAATCAACCCAGATCCAGACAATCCATTTGTAGGGACTGGCTACAGACTTGCTCTGAGGGATATTGTTAGGAATTTAAACCTTGCTACTCAAATCAAAAAAGGCTTTATGAATGGCAAGAACGTTCCTAGCCTGATTGTTAAGGTTGATTCTTCGGATGGAGAATTGGGCACGCAAGAGGGACGAGACAGGGTTGCTAAGAAATATTTAGCAACAAGTCAGGCAGGTGAGCCGTGGATTATTCCTGATGCTTTGTTGAGTGTAGAGCAGGTTAAGCCGCTTAGCTTAAAAGATATCGCTATTAATGAATCTGTTGAAATTGACAAGAAAACAGTTGCTGGGCTTTTGGGAGTTCCAGCTTTTATTTTGGGAGTTGGTAGCTTTGAAAAAGAAGAATACAACAACTTTGTCAATACAACGGTCATGAGCATTGCTACGACGATCACTCAGACCTTAACGAGAGACTTACTCGTTTCAAATAATCGGTATTTCAAACTTAATGCTCGCTCGCTTTATTCGTATGACATTACAGAGTTATCTTCAGTTGCTGAACAGATGACTAAAAGTATGGCAATGCGTCGAAATGAGTGGAGGGATTGGCTTGGGATGCCACCAGATCCTGATATGGATGAGCTCCTTGCTCTTGAAAATTATCTACCGCAAGACAGACTTGGGGACCAGAAGAAACTGAAAGGGGGTGAGGAAGAGAATGAACAAACGGAATAGCTATCGCACTGCTCAGTTTAAAACACGAGAAGAAAGTGAAACTGGTGATTTGATTTTGAGTGGGTACTTTATCAAGTTTGATGAAGTTACTGAATTATGGCCAGGTTACTTTGAAGTGATTAAGCGTGAAGGTGTTGAAAAAGCAATTCAAAACGCTGACATCCGGGCATTGTTTAACCATGATGATAGTTTAGTGCTTGGTCGTACTGGTAACGGGACGGTCATTTTAGGAGTTGATGAAATCGGACTTTACGGTGATATCATCATCAATAAGGATGACCCGCAAGCTGTTGGGGCCTATGCTCGTGTTCAGCGTGGCGATGTGATTGGATGTAGCTTTGGTTTCATCCCAATCAAAATCAATACGGAAGAGCAAGCAGATGGTTCGTACCTGGACACTATCTTAGAATTAGAAATCTTTGAAGTGAGTCCATGTACTTTCCCAGCCTATCCGCAAACGGAAATTGCTGCACGACAGAAAGACTTTGAAAGTCAACAGCGTGCCAATCGTGAAGCGCTGGACAAGCGCAAGAAAGAAATTAAGGAGAAATTTAACCTATGCACAAATCATTGATTTTAGGCGCTCGCATGCGCAACAAAGCAGAAAAAGTGGTAGAACTTGAAGAATCAATCAAAGAATTGAACAAGCGCTCTGAACTTGAAGCGAAGAAATTGGATCAAGCTGGAAATGATGAGGAAGTTTCAGCAGTTGAAAAGAACCTGGAAAATATCCAAAAAGAATTGGATGAAAAATTGGCAGAAAAAGAACAACTTGAAAAGGAAATCGAAGATTTGCAAAATCAAGTTGAAGAATTGAATCGCAAAGCCCCGACTTACCCAAGTCAAGAAAAACGTGGAGGACAGAAATTGGAAAAACGTGACGCAATTGCTAAATACATTCGTACTGGTCAAACTCGTGACATCGTAGGTTTGAAAACTACTGATTCAGGAAGCGCAGCTTTAATCCCTACTGAAGTTTTGCAACCTCATTTTGTTAACAAAACACGTAATCCACTTTTGGATCTTGTTGAACGTGTGAAAGTTAACAGTGGATCTGGTAAATATCCAGTTATCAAGAAAACAGATAGTGTAATGGTTTCAACAGATGAATTGAAATCAAATCCAGAACTCGGAAAACCAGCAATCAGCGAGATTGATTATTCAATCAAGACTTACCGTGGATATGTCCCTGTGTCACAAGAAATGATTGACGACGCAGACTATGACATCATGTCCATTGTTGAAGACGAAGTATTCAATCAAGGTGAAAACACTGAATTGTCATTAGTTACAGCTGTCCTCAAAACAGCTACCCAAGCAGATGCCGCTGGATTTGATGGCATTAAAGACATCTACAACAAGAAGCTTAAATCAATTTACAAAGCAAGCATCGTTGTAACTAAGTCAATGTTTGCCGCACTTGACAAGGTGAAGGACAAAGATGGGCGCTACATGCTTCAAACTGATGTGGCTTCACCTACTGGCTATTCATTTGGTGGGAAAACAATCTACAAAGTAGATGACACAGTGTTTGGAAACGAAGGAGACATGAAATTCTTCATCGGGGATGTCACTGAGTTCGTCAAAGAGTTTGACCGCTCTCAAGTATCCGTTAAATGGGTGAACAATGACATTTACGGACAATTGCTTGGGCTTTTCATCCGCTTGGATGTGAAGAAAGTAGATGAAGAAGCTGGATTCTTCGGAACATACACTGATGTTGTAGCTTAAGGAGGTAGCGTATGAGCTATAAAGTAATCCGTCCTTTCAAGGACTTGGCTGATCCTGAAAAACATGACTATGCTGTTGGCGATATCTTTCCTCGCGAGGGATATGAGCCCACAGATAGCTTTACCAACGGTCTTTTGACTGGTGCTAACACTGCTGGCTCTATCTTCCTTGAGGTTTTGGGAGATGATGAACCTAAGAAACCAGCTCCTGAAACAAAAGACGTTAAGGAAGAGCCCGCAGTTGAGCAGGAAGAAACAGTTGAGGAAACTACTGAAGAGCCTGCTAAGGAAGTTGAGGAGTAAACATGGACGAAGGTCAGCTTTTGGAATTGCTGAAGCTTAAGTTGGGTATTTCAACCGACTTGAGAGACAAGCCGTTAAAAAAAATCATTTCAAGTGTCATCACTGAATTGACCGATAACCTCGGTATCGAGCTTGTTGGTGAGCGTGCTGACCATGAAATGTTTATCGTTGACTATGCTGCTTATCGCTATGAGGGTGGGGTGGATATGCCACGTCACCTTCAATGGCGACTGCATAATTTACAGATAGCATCAAAGAAAGAGGTCAAGAATGTGGAATCATGAAATCAAATTGATCTCTAAAAAAGTCACAGGTAAGGACAAGTTGCTACAACCAATCTCTGAAGATGTTGAAGTTACTCTGTTGTGTCGTAAAAAGAAGGTTACTCGCTCTGAATTTTATCAAGCAAATCAGGCAGGTCTAAAACCGAGCTTGGTCGTTGAGATTCGAAATTTTGAGTATGAGAATCAGGAGTTTGCGAAATTTGAAGGCAAGCAATATCGTATCTTGAAAACCTATCCTATCGATTCTGAAATTTTAGAGTTGACTTTGTCAGAGGTCTTGAAATGAGTAATGACCTTGCTGATTTGATAGCAAAAGAGCTTGCAGCTTACTCTGATGAGGTTACTGAAGAAGTGGATAAGATTGCAGAGCAAGTGGCTGATGAGACTGTGGATGAGTTGAAAGAGACAAGTCCGAAACGGTACGGAAAGTATCGTAGAAGTTGGAAAAAGAAGAAGTTGGCCAATGGCTCTTTTGTTGTGTTTAACGCAGTTGCAAGTCTTACTCACATACTTGAGAACGGACACATTTCAAGAAATGGTGGTCGTGTCGCTGGTATCGTCCATATCAAGCCAGCTGAAGAAAAAGCAATTCAGAACTTTGAAAAGCGTATCAAGGAGATTGGGAAATGAAGCTATCAGACTTTGCTGCTATTTTGGAACAGGCAAACTTGCCTGTCACTTATCGAGCGTTTAAAACTGGGAACGCTCCTGACCTACCTTACCTGGTCTATTATGAATCAAGTCCAGTCATCAATGCAGCTGACAACACGGTTAATCATCAGATTAAGAGCGTGACAGTTGAGCTGGCTTTTGAGAGTAAGGATGAAGATTTGGAAGAACGTCTGGAAGAGCTGTGGACAATCCACGAGCTCTTTTTCGATGTTCAAGAAGAAACATTTATCGAGACTGAAAGACTCTATGTCAAGTCTTACACGGTCTATCTATACTAAGGAGGAATGACATGACTCAAGAAAATAAAGTAACTTTTGGTTTAAAAAATGTTCACGTTGCGCCAATTAAATCAATTGGTGCAGATGGAGTGATTGCTTACGATGAAATTTTCCGCTTTCCTGGAGCAATGGAATTGACATTGGATCCAAAGGGTGAATCAACACCAATCAAAGCAGACGATATCGATTATCACTTCATGAACTCAAACGAAGGGTATGAAGGGAAATTCAAAATCTCTCACATTATTGAAATGTTTGCGACTAAGATTTTGGGTGAAATCAAAGATGCTCAGACAGGTGTTTTGACTGAAAAAGCTGATGCAGAATTCACATCATTTGCCTTGATGTTCGAATTTTCAGGGGACAAGAATAAAACACGTCACGTCCTTTACTATTGTTCAGCGAGCCGTCCAGGAAATGGTTCGAAAACCAAAAATGGGACAAACGTCAATGAGCGTGAACTTGGCTTTAAAGCAAGTCCTCGTCCTCTGGACTCAGTTGTTAAACGTTCTATCACATCAGCTGATAATAAGGAAATTTATGACAACTGGTTCAAGAAAGTCTATGAACCTACTGCGGTTGCAGCTTAAGGAGAAGATCTATGCGTAAAATCGTTTTGGTTGGTAATCAGGAGTATGAGTTGGGGACCAACGGCTATACTCCTATCGCCTACAAGCAACAATTTGGGAAAGATTATTTTCAAGATTTGTTCTCAATGTTGAAAAATCAATCATTCATGAATGAATTGAACAAGCTGGAAAATGACAAAGAGTTGACAGCAACTGATATTGACGTTTCGATGTTATCAGATTTTGATATGACCTTTTTCAACCGTCTTTTTTGGACCTTTGCTAAATCTGCAAATCCTCACATCAAGCCTTATGAACAATTTTTCATGGAAATGGAAGTCTTTCCGATCCAGGAAGTTGGTCCTGTGTTGATGGAAATGCTGAATGCGAGCATGACGACAAAAAAGCACCAGATGAATCAGAATCAGCTAGCGAAGAAATCTTCACAGTAGAATCCTATTTGTCCTGCTGTAAAGAAACTGGTCTGTCTATCGATGATCTAAAGCATATTTCAATCGGAATGGCGCTGGATTATCAGACGGATTATGTGAATTTACGGAGTGAGGACAAAGGTGGCGAACGGAAGGCCACGCAAGCTGATTTTGACAGTTTTTAAAGAAAAATGAGTGCTGAGAGAGCGATTCTGAGACCAAGTTCTTTGGTCTGACTGCATTATCAGTCGTAGAAGTTCTCTCAGTGCTTTTCTATTTTTTTGAGAAAGGAGGAAATATGGCAGGAAATATCAAAGGTATCAAAATTGAAATCGATGGCGACACGCAACCCTTGCAGAAGGCGCTGAAAAATGTCAATAAGGCTGCTACTGATGCAAGTCAGGAGTTGAAACAGATTGATAAGGCCTTGAAGTTTGATACAGGAAACGTAACGCTCCTGACTCAGAAGCAAGAAGTCTTGCAAAAGCAAGTTGCAACGACCAAGGAGAAGCTAGAAACTTTGAGACAAGCTCAGTCTCAGGTGGAACAGCAGTTCAAAAATGGTGATATCGGCGCTGATCAGTACCGAGCTTTTCAACGTGAAGTTGAAACTACCAAGAATGTCCTTAAAGGTTACGAAGGCAAACTTGCTAATGTCAACCAGGCACTTGCTGAGAATGGGAGTGCTACTCAGAACAACAAGAACCAATTAAAAGAATTGCAAAATGAGCAGAAGCAACTGGCTAGCGAGAATGAAAAAGTAGTTAGTTCATTCAAATTGCAAGAAAGTCAGCTAGGAGCTAACGCAAGTGAAGCTGACAAGTTGGCACTTGCTGAGAAAAGGATTGGAGCTCAATCTGATATTGTTGCTCGGCAGATTGAAAATCTAGAAAAGCAATTAGCTCTTACAAAGCAAGAGTATGGTGAAAATTCAGCTGAAGCCAATAAAATGGAAACACAGTTGAATCAAGCTAAAACAGCTTACTCGAATCTCTCTCAAGAGATGAGTAACCTTGGGAATGCTGGCAAACAAGCGAGCGGTTCTCTTAGCGAAACAAACAATCTCTTAAAAGCTGAATTGCTCAATCAATTTTCTGAAAAACTATCAGACATCAGTCAAAAGTTGGTTGATTTTGGGAAGAGTGCTTTGGAAGCTTTTCGTCAAGTTGATGAAGGTATGGACATCATTGTCACTAAAACTGGCGCTGGTGGAAAAGCACTTGAAGACATGCAAAAAATTGCAAATGATATTGCAACGGAGCTACCGACTGACTTTTCAACTGTTGGGAATGCCGTTGGAGAAGTCAACACACAATTTCAATTGACCGGAGAAGCATTGAAAAACGCTTCAGAGGATGTTATCAAATTTTCAGAAATAAATGGTTCTGATGTAACCAATGCGACCATACAATCAAAACAAGCATTGGAAGCTTATGGATTGTCTGTCGAAAATTTATCTGCTGTTTTAGATTCGACCACTTTCGTGGCTCAAGCTACAGGTGTTTCGGTAGATGACCTGATGAAAAAGGCAACTGACGGTGCACCTCAAATTAAGTTGCTAGGTCTAAGTTTTGAAGAAGCGGTCACCCTTATTGGCCAATTGGAGCAACATGGTGTTGATTCATCTGCTGCATTGTCTGGTTTGACAAAGGCTGCAGGAGCTTATGCCAAAAAAGGCAAATCTATGACAGAGGGTTTGAAAGAAACCATCGATTCTATCAAAAATAGTAAGAGTGAGACAGAAGCTCTTAGCACTGCGATGGAAATTTTTGGAGCCAAAAAAGCTCCTCAAATGGTTGACGCAATTAAACGTGGAGCACTAAGTTTTGAAGAATTAGGATATACATCCCAAGTATCAGCTGGACTAGTATCCTCAACATACGAATCTACGCTTGATCCTATTGACAAATTTAAAACAGCTCAAAATTCAGCTACTTTGGCCATGTCTGAACTAGGCGCTGCGATTGCAGAAGTCTTGGCCCCTGTTTTTGAAATGCTAGGGAATATCGTCAAGGGTTTTGCTGAATGGTTTGGTGGCTTACCTGGACCGATTAAAGAGTTTGTAGTGGTTATGGGTACTGTTGTAGCTATTGTAGGTGTAATTGTCCCTATATTTTTAACACTACAAGCGGCTGCAACTGCTTTGGAGATTTCGATTGGTGCAATGATTACAGCTGCTCTCCCAATTATTGGAACAGCTTTAGCGATTGCTGCTGCTGTTGCGGGAGTAGTAATTGCTTTAAAATATCTCTGGGATACAAACGAAGGTTTTCGTGAAGTCGTTACAACCGTTTGGAATGCGATTCTTGAAGTCATCAACACAGTCGTATCAGAAATTTCTAATTTTGTCATGAGTATCTTTGGAACGGTTGTTGCTTGGTGGACGGAGAACCAGGAACTTATTCGAGCAAGTGCTGAGACTGTCTGGAATGCTATCTATACGGTTATAAGCACAATTCTGGAAATTTTAGGTCCACTCATTCAAGCTGGTTGGGATAATATCCAACTTGTCATTACAACAGCTTGGGAAATCATCAAGACCGTTGTTGAGACTGCAATCAATGTTGTCCTTGGTATTATCCAAGCAGTTATGCAGATCATTACTGGTGATTGGTCAGGCGCTTGGGAAACTATCAAGGGAGTATTCTCTACTGTATGGCAAGCTATTCAAAGCATTGTTCAGACTATTTTTTCAGCTATTCAGAGTTACATTTCAAATATCCTCAACGGTATTTCAGGAACTGTATCAAATGTCTGGAACGGCATCAAGGATACTGTATCAAATGTGTTAAATGCTATATCTAGTACTGTATCAAGTGTTTGGGAAGGTATCAAGAGTACCATTTCAGGTGCTATCAATGGGGCAAAAGATGCTGTATCTTCAGCTATTGAAGCTATCAAGGGATTGTTCAACTTCAGCATTAGCTGGCCACATATCCCACTACCTCACTTCTCTGTTAGCGGTTCAGCCAATCCACTCGACTGGTTGAGCCAGGGTGTTCCAAGTATCAGCATCGAATGGTATGCCAAGGGCGGTATCATGACGAAACCAACCATTTTTGGAATGAATGGCAATAACCTCATGGTTGGTGGTGAAGCTGGGAATGAAGCAGTGTTACCACTCAATGACAAAACACTTGGTGCTATCGGTCGAGGTATTGCTCAGACTATGGGTGGAACTTCACCGACAATTAACATTACCATTAGTGGTAATACTATCAGAGAAGAAGCTGACATCATTCGTATTGCTGATGAGGTAGCGCAGAGGATTGCTGACGAGTTGCAACGTAAGACACAATTGAGAGGAGGGATTACATGATAAAGCATAATGAGCTTGTGATTGACGGTGTGAGAACATCGTCTTTTCCGTTTAAAGTCATTGTCCATGATTCTCCTTCAATTGCTCTGGGAGAGAGCAAGACAGCTCTTTTGGAGCATGGTGGTATCAGTGGAGCAATTGTTCAGACGAACAAGCATAGGGAACTAGTCAAGAAAACTTATACCATTTACTTAGTCAAACCTACTGAAGAACAGATGAATCAATTTATGAGTCTGTTTATCCGTGAAAAGTTCTGGCTAGAGAGTGAGCGAGTCAAAACAACTCGTCTTTGGTGCTATAAGGTCAATGTGAGTGACCTTGAAGAAGTGCAACCTTGTCTTTACATGACCAAAGCAACCTTCACTTGTCACCCTACCAAACACTTCAAAGTCACTGATACACAGAGATTGACAAGAAGTGGGACCTTGACCGTTCAAGGTTCTGCTCTTGCCTTTCCTAAAATCACAATCGTTGGTCAGAGCGCTTCTGAGACTTCGTTTACAATCGCTGGTCAGGTCATTAGGCTTGAAAAGCTCTCAGAATCGCTTGTGATGGTCAATAATCCTGACAATCCAAGTTTTAAAACGACAACAGGGAAGCCAGTGAAATGGTCGGGGGATTTTATCACAGTTGATCCAGCGAAAGTGAAGAATGTTGGGGTTGTTTTGGGACCAGGTATTCAATCGCTTGAAATCGAAACGGTTTGGGGGTGGGCATAATTGCTTTATCTACTTAATAAAGATGTGAGAACCGTTCGGTGGAATGGGGAGCCACTTCATGAATCGACTTCGGCGATTGTTAAAGAGACGATGAATGGCGATTTCACCTTAACTGTGAAATATCCCATTTCCGACTCTGGTATTTATCAGCTCATCAAAGAAGATATGCTGATAAAAGCGCCGACTCCTGTTCTTGGTGCGCAGCTATTTCGTATCAAGAAACCTGTTGAGCACAATGACCATCTTGAAATCACAGCCTATCACATTTCAGACGATGTGATGCAACGTTCTATCACGCCAATGAGCGTGACTAGTCAGAGCTGTGGCATTGCTCTTTCTCGCATGGTTCAAAACACCAAAACTGCTTTGGGGGATTTTTCTTTCAATAGCGATATCCAGGATCGTAGGACCTTCAATACGACTGAAACAGAAACTCTGTACTCTGTATTGCTGGACGGTAAGCACAGCATTGTTGGTACATGGGAAGGCGAGCTGGTTCGTGATAACTTTGCAATGACTATCAAGAAGAGTCGTGGTGAGAATCGTGGTGTTGTTATTACAACGCACAAAAATCTGAAAGATTATCAACGCACAAGAAATAGTCAGAATGTTGTCACAAGAATTCATGCAAAGTCGACGTTTAAGCCTGAAGGCTCTGAAAAAGAAACAACTCTCAGAGTGACTGTAGATAGTCCTCTTATCAACTCATACCCTTATATCAATGAAAAAGAGTATGAGAACAACAATGCAAAATCTGTTGAAGAGTTGCATAAGTGGGCACAGGCTAAGTTCTCAAATGAGGGCATTGACAAGGTCTCTGACGCTATCAAGATTGAAGCTTATGAACTTGATGGCCAAGTGGTTCACATGGGTGACACAGTTAACCTTAAGAGTCGGAAGCACAATGTCGATTCATTAAAGAAAGCTATTGCTTATGAGTTCGATGCCTTGAAAGAAGAGTACATCTCTCTGACTTTCGATGATAAGGCAGGCACTGGTGGTTCTAGAGCCTCTGGTGGGCTATCTAGCGCAGCCGATACAATTCTTGGAGTGACAGAATCAGCTCAAGAAATTGCCCTTGAAAAAGCTCTTCAAAATGCTGACTTAGACTTTGATCATAAGGCTGGATTGCTTAGACAGGAAATTTCTGACGGTATTGAACTGGCCAAAGCCAGAACTGAAGAAGTCAAGAGAGAACTGTCTGACAATATCGACCAGCGGTTTAGCAGTTTTGATAATGCTTCGATACAAGAAGCTAAGCGTAAGGCTGAAGAAGCCTTACAAAAGGTCGGAGCAAATACTTTGCTTGCTCAGGAAGCGAAGCGAATTAGTGAACAACTGAGAAGACAGCTTGATAATAAGGCTGACCTCGTCGAATTTCAGCGAGTAAAAGAAACCAATCAGCTCTATGAGCGGATAATTGGTAGAAGTGAGTCTGACATCGCTGAGAAAGTCGCTCGCATGGCCTTAACAAATCAATTGTTTCAGGTTGAAGTTGGTAAGTATGCCAACGCTGGCGGTCCGAATATGCTCCGAAATTCGAGGGCAGATGATGGCCTGAAATACTGGACGGAAGCGAATGGTCGTTTGGGTTTTACGTCGCACGGTTACTACTTCAATGGCCAAAAACGCATGTTTGAGTTGAGACCAGGCGCAGTTGTTAAAAGCCCACGGTTCATTATCAAGCGAAATACTGATTATACGTTGAATATTTTAGGGTTTGACAACAACTCAAAATATTTTAGAGTTTATATTAGTAAACGCGTAAAAGGCTCTAATAGTGATTTTCAAGAGAGGCTACTGATATTCAATGGTCAGCCTAAAAGGGTTGATGGTCCAGTTTTTGATAATACGAAAGCGATCAAAAAGTCCATTACATTCAACGTCGGTGAATTCGATGAATGTTATCTGCAATTCGAGTACGACAGTAACAATCCTAACAAATGGGGCGGCTTCTTCATGACAGAACTTGATTTCTATGAAGGTACGACTGACCGACGCTGGCAACCAGCTCCCGAAGATGCGACTCTTGAGACAGACAAGACACTTGAAGCAACGCAGACTAAAATGGCCCTACTTCAAGGTTCATTTGCATTCCAAAATTTGACAAGCGCTGGAGCTATCGCTTCACAAATCAACGCAACGAATAATGATGCTTTGATTGAAGCCGAAAAAATTCGATTGAAAGGTAAGACGCTTGCTGATCAATTTACGGCCATTGATGGCTACTTCAAGCGATTGTTTGTGGGTGAAGGTAATTTTGCTAAGCTGAACGCTGAGATTATTGGAGCGAATACTATCACAGCAGACAAGCTAGTGATGGACCAGGCCATGGCCAGACGATTTGTCTCAAGCGACATCTTCACAGATACGCTTGCGGCTAAGGAAGCCTTCATCAATAAATTAAGGTCGGTAGTAGTATCTGCGACCTTGCTCGAAGGCTACAAAGGGGTAATCGGTGGATTCCAGCTCGGTACACATGAAAAAGATCCATCTGTATACTGGTTAACGGGTAGAGACCAATTTTCTGTTGGCATGAGTAATGGTTATGGTAAATGGTCGCAAACGGCATTATGGGTGAATTGGGGCAGTGATTGGAATGCTCCTGGATCACTTGCTTGGTTCGTGAAAAGATCTGGCGAAATGTACTGTTATAATC
This sequence comes from Streptococcus sp. HMSC066F01, assembly GCF_001837335.1. Classification (GTDB taxonomy): domain Bacteria; phylum Bacillota; class Bacilli; order Lactobacillales; family Streptococcaceae; genus Streptococcus; species Streptococcus oralis_S. The sequence goes on along the minus strand of NZ_KV832062.1, from coordinate 3,679 downwards.
GAGCGTATTTTTGGAATACACCAACTGTAAATGGCAACTTGCGTGTTACAGGCGAAATCTACTACAACAATGAGAACTCAGGAAAATCTGGTTACTGGATTTACTCTCCCCAATACAAGCAAATCTTTAGCGAAAATGGCTATATGTATTTTATTTGGAGTGGTGGCGGTTCTAGTTGGATTCCGATGAACAAGGAAATTTCTGACCGTCGCTACAAATCAAATATCGAAGCTAGTACAGTTTCTGGTCTCGATGTAATCGAAAACTTGAAGACGTATAGTTATCGTAAGGAATACGATGGGAAAATAGAAGACATCGCTTGCGGTATCATGGCTCAAGATGTCCAGGAATATGCTCCTGAAGCGTTCTTTGAGAATCCAGATGGCGCATATTCTTACAACACATTTGCTCTTGTACCTTATCTTATAAAGGCCATTCAGGAGCTCAATCAAAAAATAGAAAAATTGGAGAAAACAGCATGAACGAACAAGATAAGCAAATCAGCACTTTAACAATTAAATCACTAAGCGAGCGAGTCAGTAACGAAGCCACTCAATCGGCTACGCTCGAAGCCCTCTACACAGTAACTGCGATGGAGCTCGAGCAGATGAAACGAATCATTGAATCTGACGAAGAGCTCAAAGCGAAATTTGAAGAAGCGAAAGGAAAAATGACAAATGGCAATCAATAACTATAAACTTGTAGGCAAGCCTTACACACGAGGCTTAGGCGAAAACACGGTTACAGTCGTTGAAATTCGTCTTTCAGAAGGCAATCGATACAGTACGAATATGCGTGAGCTTGCAGGAGACCGGACGAATGAGCAAGAAGACGTCTTGATTCAGGCAGTGCTGGATATCATCAAAGCAGAGCTTGACCCAGGATCCGCAATTGTGAAGGCGCAAGCTGAGATTAAGCAAGCAGTACAGACTCTTGCGAAAACAAATACAGACTTGACTGCTAACATAGAGAACCTTGATAACGTCTCAGCAATTACTGAGGTTCTCATTGCTTTGGCGATTGGCCAAAACGGTGGGATGCCAACTAATACTTATAGCAAGGTTGCGCAGTTCATCAAGCCTCTTGTAAAAGACCGTCGCTATACGAACGACGACATCGTATCGATGCCTTATCCGTACGATACGAATCCGAAGTGGCCAAAAGAAACACCAACCATCCTAAAATTCCAAATGCAACCATCTGAAGGCTACACCTGGAAAGAGCAACCTCTTGCTGAAATGTTGCAGAAGGGTATTCTGACTGTGGTCATGCCACGGATTGAATAGAGGGAGGTTATATGCCAATTGAAGAAGCTGAAAGAATCGCTCAAAGCCAGGTAGCTTGGGCGATTTTGTTTATCTTGCTCTTCTTTATCATCATTCGATATCTTATCAAGACTTCGGATAAGCGAGAGAAGAAGATTATGGATATGCATGAGCAATCAAAAGCCGACTCTAACAGACGAGAAGAGCGTTTGATGACTCATCTTGAAAAGACAACGACAGAATTAACCACAATTACACACACGGTCGGAGACATTCAGAAAGAAATGGTCCGCATGAACGACCGCATGGACGAAATTGAAAAAGGAGAATAAAACATGCAACAAATCAATGAAATTATCGCAAATGGAGCTATCAGCATCCTTGTTATTTTGGCGGGCATCGCAGTCAAGGCAGTCAAAGACTACCTTATCCAAAAAGGCGGCGAAAAGACTGTCAAGATCGTTGAAATCTTGGCCAAGAATGCGGTCAATGCTGTGGAGCAGGTCGCAGCCGAAACTGGCTACAAAGGCGAAGAAAAGCTGGAGCAAGCACGCACTAAAATCCGTGCTGAGCTTACCAAATACAACATCAGTATGACTGATAAAGACTTAGACACATTTGTCGAGTCAGCGGTCAAGCAAATGAACGAAGCCTGGAAAGGGGAGTAATCATGGATATTGATACAAGTAGACTAAGAACCGACCTTCCACAAGTTGGGGAACAACCATACAGACAAATTCATGCTCATTCAACAGGAAACCCGAACTCAACGGCACAAAATGAAGCAGACTACCACATGCGCCGTCCTGTTGATTCAGGATTTTTCTCACACGTTGTAGGTAACGGCCGTGTGATGCAGACCTGGTATACAGACATGGGGGCATACGACGTAGGAGGTGGCTGGAACGTTGAAGGATACGGCCAAGTTGAGTTGATTGAGAGCCATAGCACAAAAGAAGAGTTCATGCGCGATTACAAGCTCTACGTTGAGCTTTTGCGGAACCTCGCTGATGAAGCTGGAATTCCGAAAACGCTGGACTCTGACAGTCTAGCAGGAATCAAGACACATCAGTATTGCACATACAATCAACCTCGAAACTACTCAGACCATGTGGATCCATACCCTTATTTAGCCAAATGGGGTATCAGTCGTGAGCAATTCAAGAAAGACATCGAAGGCGGTCTATCTGAAGCAGGCTGGAAACGCAACGGCACAGGATGGTGGTGGGAAGAGTCAGATGGTTCTTATCCTACGAACTCATGGAAGCAAATCAACAACGAATGGTTCTACTTTGATGATCGTGGTTATTGCTTAATCAATCGTTGGTTCAACGATGGGAAGGATTGGTTCTACCTTGATAAACGTGGCGCAATGGTCACAGGATGGATGTTCCTCAACCATCGATGGTATTTCTTCAAATCAGACGGTCGCATGGCCACTGGATGGGTTAAATACCGAGAAACCTGGTACTTTATGGAAGAAAAAGACGGGTACATGTTATCTAAACAGTTCATTAAGTCAGGCGATGGCTGGTACTATTTGAAGGCGAACGGTGAACTACACACGGATCCTGAATTCAAAACCGAACCAGATGGTCTTATCACAGTAGTTGATAAACCGAAAGAAGAAAAATAAAAACAGAAAGGACTTTCAAATTAGATTACACCAACCGCAGGCTCAGGCTTGCGGTTTTTTTGTTTACTCAAAATAGAAAAAACAGTGATGGTGCTCACTGTTTTTCTTGTAGTGTATGGGCGTAAGAAGTCATGCTGATAGCGTGTTTTAAACGCATGTTCATAATATCTGATACACCGTTTTTATACTTATCTACTGCCTGAATAGATACGCCACAGTTTTTGCTGATCGCATAGGCTGTGGCGTTGTCTAAAAGCCAGCGGATAGCTTTAATATCTACTGACATATATTACCTCATAAAATACCAAACTGCAAATAGGAGTAGAAGAAGTCCAATAATAAATTCAACTTTTTCACGCTTGGTGGTTTTTCTAATTTTTAGATTTACTTTCATTGTTTTTCCTGTTATAATTTAAGTACACCCCCGAAGGGGTGGATAGTGATTTCTCACTATCCAAATTCGATGTGCCATTCAAAGCTGATTATAAATAAGTTTATTTTGACTACTAGCTTATTTGTTTTTACTTTGAGTGGCTTCTTTTTGAACTTAAACATTTTGTTTTCCTTTCTACTAGTTTCCTTGTCTAAGGTTTCCTCCTTAACCTTATGTATCTATTATACAACTAAAGTTGTATAATGTCAATAGTTTTGATGAAGTTTTTTTAAATTTTTTTCAAAAGAATAGACCTTGTCCAGAGGTCGGGGAGTTGGAGGGGACACCCTCCAAGAGCGTTGATTTAATAAGATTTTATTTTACCTTTTTCATAATAATCTCCCT